>NZ_JAAHGT010000476.1 GCF_010672385.1 Okeania sp. SIO2F4 | reverse complement strand
CTCGCTAATCGCAATTATTGAGTTGATATGGCTATTTTTGAGCTAGTTTTTAATAGTAAGTATCTATAATATTGATTTTACCGTAAAAATCAACTATCTTAAGTATTTGCGTTGGCGGAGGGAGCAAGTGCGGCAGCTATATCGCTCGCCAAAAGATAGTTATAGTAAGTGTTTTACTATTTTCGGAGATGTCTAATGCTAAAGGAAGCACCTAGAGTTTGGGGAGATGGGGAAATAGGGAGTGTGGGAGAAATTAAAAAATATATATCCTCACCATTACCATGCAGGACTACCTTAATTTGTATATCTATTTACTCAGAATATATTTTTTGTATCCTGTTAAGTTTTCCGTAGACCCAGCATGATTAAAATCCGTTTTACACAGATACTTGTTTTGATTATTTCAACTTTTGTTTTGATTTATCCAATCATTAATCATCTGAGGACAACCAGCTAAAGATTCTGCTAAAGATGCAAATTCTACCAAAGGTAATGGACGATTAAATACATAACCTTGAAGTTCATCGCAGTTATGTTTAACTAAAAAAGCTAATTCTTCTTCAGTTTCGACTCCTTCAGCGATGACTCGCATATTTAGTTTGTGAGCCATTGAAATAATTGCTGATGTTATAACTTGGTTAGTAGAATTAATATTGATTTTTCTAATAAAGTTTTGATTGATTTTTATCGAATCAATAGGAAATTTTTCCAGATAACTTAAGGAAGAATAACCTGTACCAAAATCGTCTATAGCAATTTGAATACCTAAAGTTTTTAAACCATGCAAACTTCGCATAGCTGTTGTTTGATTTGTAATCAATACACTTTCATTAATATCTAATTCGACATAATTAGGAGCTAGACCACTATTCAAAAGAACTTTAACTAATTTCTTGCGTAAATCTAATTGATTTAATTGGCGAGCAGATATGTTAACTCCTACTCGTATTTTTCCTAATCCAATATCTTGCAACGCTTTAACATCTTCACAAGCACTTTTCAAAACAAATTCCCCTATTGCTTCAATTAATCCTGTTTCTTCTGCTAATGGTAAAAAATGTCCGGGTAATATTATAGAACCATCAGAAGTTTGCCAGCGTATTAGAGCTTCAGCACCAACAATTTGACCTGTTTTTAAATTAATTATTGGTTGGTAGTAAATTTTAAATTGTTTATTTGACAAAGCTGAATATAAATTATTCTCTAACTTTAATGTATTATTATTTTGATGTTTACCTGCTTCTTTTTTATAAAAATTAAATCGATTATCTCCCTGTATTCGACTATATTCCATAGCATTCCTGGCTTTTAAAAGTAATTTTCCAAGTTGCTCACCATCAACAGGATAAAGAGTAATTCCAGCATTAGCACTAATCAAAAACTTTTGTTTGTTTAATACATAAGGTTGAGTAAATTCCTCTAAAATATTTTGGATTAGAACTGTAGTTTCGCTTTTCGTATTAATTGGTTCCAATATAATTACCAACTCATCTGTATTTAAGCGAGCAATAATACTGTTTTTACTAATAAACTTATTAATTCTTTTCACTATAGATTTAATTAATAGATCGCCCCACTCGTATCCTAAATCATTGATCCGCTTGAAGCGATTAATGCCTAAACAAATCACAGAAATAGTTGGTGTAAAATCTTTTTCTTGTTGAGAATTTTGTTCCTTAAAACTTGGGATTTTACTAACAACTTTAGCAAACTTATCTGATAGGATGATGCGATTCGTCAGAGAAGTTAGCTCCTCTTGATTTGTTAACTGATCGAGCTTATTTTTTACCTCTTCAATTTCCTTAATGTAGGATAATTCTACTGATTGTTCACCTTGATGTTTTTGCAGAGCAATTTCAATTGTAGTTCTTAAAGTTTGAGGTTTAAATGGCTTGACTAAATAACCATAAGGTTCGGTTAATTTTGCTCGCCCTAATGTATCATCATCTGCATAAGCAGTCATATAAATAACAGGTATTTTTAATTCAGAGCGAATATGTCCAGCAGCTTCGATACCATCTAAATCTCCTTGAAGCATAATATCCATTAGCACTAAATTAGGATGGTTATTTGTTGCAGCTTCAATAGCTTCTTCACCAGAGTCTACAATTCCAATTACTTCATATCCTAATTTTTTAAGATTTCTAGCGATATTTTCTGCTGCAATTAGTTCGTCTTCAACAACTAAAATTTTCGTAGGAGATTTGGGAGTTTGAGAAGTATTTTTATTAACATTCATAAAATTTTACCTGCATGTATCAATCTATAAATTATACCACTGGTTTAAAAATGTTTGAAAACTTTAGCTATAGCGAAGAGGGAACAAGGAACAAGAAATAATATGATGTCCGGTTTAATAGTTAATAAATAATGAGGGAGTCCTCAGGAGTCAGAATGAAAGAGGAGGGAGAAAGGAGAAAATTAGAAGGTGTCGCTTTGCTGTCTTAGAGACTGTTTATAAAATAAGTATTAAGAGAGATGCGTAGTGACTAAAATCTAAAAGCGGTAGTACTTCAAGAGATTGAAATTTGGTAGATGCCAGAGGTGGAAAGGTACATATATTTGTAGATTTTTAACTTACAAATAGTTGTCTTGATTTCTTCCTCCCTCCATACCTGTTCCCAGTTAAGTGTTCCCAGTTAAGTGTTAAGTGTTCCCTATCTCCTTTTTATATTTCTTTTACAAACAGTCTCTTACTTTAGTACCATTTAAGATGGGGGAAAATCAAGATAGAGTTGTTTTTTCATCACTAATTATCCGGACATAATATAAGGTATAGGGAACAATAAAAAAATCTTTTGACTAGGGGATTTTTGTTTGAGTCAGGAGTCATAATGAATGCCTTTAATACCATGTTTTAAATCGGAAATTATCTTTTTCTCTTGGTGCGCGTTCTCTCTCTTGGTGGATTGGATATGGCGTTTCAGCTATCGCTGACATGAAAAGCGTTTCGCTTTCCTACGGAATGCTAACGCAAACGCGACATGAAACGCGGCTCTGTTAAGAGCGGGCAACCCGCTCCTACGGACCTGCTGCCTCTTGCAGAGGAGCTCCGAAGTGCGCTAACGCCATCCCATTCTAGGTCATGTTCCGCAAACGACCGCTTGCGACTGGGGTGGTCGCGGGGTCGCACCGCTTTGTCAAAGGGAAATATTCTGAAAAATATTTTTATCCCCCTTACTATTTGTGGCATTCTTTTTTCACGCTTGGTATTAGACCTCTCTGGAAAAGAGGGAGTAGGGAGTAGGGAGTAGGGAGTAGGAAGTAGGGAGTAGGAAGTAGGGAGTAGGAAGTAGGGGGAAAGAATTGATTATTTATGTGCGATAATTGATTTGATTTTTTATTATCACGCCTATGTCTATTAGACATCTCCGAAAAAAATATGGACTTTTTGCTATAGTAGGGAAAAGGGAATTTATTTTGACGAAAAAAATACGAAAAATGATTTTTTCACTGAATTTTACAACTATAACTTGTCTTGGATAAAGAGCAAGTTTATTTTCTGGAGAGGTCTATTATATAGAATCCGGTTATATAGTATATGTTTATAAGTTCCTATGCAAAATTAATTACACATCCTATTTTCTTGTTAAATTTTCTCAGTTAAGTGTTCCCTTTCTTAACTAGGAAATTCCTAAAAGCACGACACATTCTTTTTTCATGCTTGGTATTAGACTCTCTGGAAAAGAGGGAGTAGGGACGTTGCATGCAACGTCCGTACAGAGTAGGGGGAAAAATTGATTATTTATGTGGGATAATTTATTTGATTTTTTATTATCACGCCTGTGTCTATTATATAGAATCCGGTTATATAGTATATGTTTATAAGTTCCTATGCAAAATTAATTACACATCCTATTTTCTTGTTAAATTTTCTCAGTTAAGTGTTCCCTTTCTTAACTAGGAAATTCCTAAAAGCACGACTACTTAACTATACTTCAAGCCTTCAATCTCTCCTACTCCCCTACTCCTCTCAAGGGTAGGTTTTTTACCTTTGATGTAAAAAAAGTGTGGTCCATGTAGTCCGTGTGGGGAGAGACTGAATAAAAGTGATTACTCAATCCTTTATTAAAAACTTACCTTTGTAAGCTCCCCTACTACCCTACTCCCCCAACTATATAATAAGTATTCAACCAGATTTGATATTATATGGAACCGTAAGCATTCAGCCGTCAGCTAACTTATTATATTACTCAGATGAAGGAGAAATTAGTCGCATAAGAGAATTAAAAGGCACGACTAAAGTATACTCTTTTAACCAGATCAGGAATTATTCATTATTTGCTGAATGCTCACCGCGAGCTAGCTGAATGCTTACATGGAACCTCCTCTCTCACCTACTCCCTGCACCAGAAAAAATAATATTTACCTTCTTTATTCTTCCTCTTAGTTTAAAATCTAGGTTTGTACTTAAGAGGAGAAAATATTAAATTAACTACTGTACCCTGAGTAGCATCAAACTCTATTTCAGCTTTTAATTGTTTAGAGAGAATCCGCACTAACTTTAAACCTAAAGAAGAACTATTCTGCCAATCAAAATCTGCCGGCATTCCAATACCATTATCTCCGATTGTAAGGTGAATTTTTTCCTGTTCATCTTGATGTAATTCAATACTAACTTCCCCATTTTCACCATTAGGGAAAGCGTATTTTAAGGAATTAGTTACCAATTCATTAATTAGTAAACCACAAGGAATGGCTGTTTCTAAATTCAGACTTATAGGTTCTACATTAATTATCGGATTAATTATACTTTCTCTGTTACTGTAGGAAGATAACAAATTGTCCATCAGAGTATGAATATATTCACTAAAATCAATTTTCCCTAAATCTTTTGACTGATAGAGTTGTTCATGAATCAAAGCCATTGTTTGAATCCGATTTTGACTATCAGCAAATAAATCTAGAACTTTTTCATCTTCAATATAATCTGATTGTAAATCTAATAAATTAGAAATAATATGTAGATTATTCTTAACTCGGTGATGAATTTCTTTGAGCAAAACTTCTTTTTCCTGGAGAGAATTTTGAATTTGTGCTTCTGCTTGTTTGCGATCGCTAATATCAATACAACTACCAATATAACCAGTAAAACTATTATTCAAGTTAAATCTCGGAACCCCTGTATCGAAAACCCAACGATATTCACCATCTGCTTTTCTCAAACGATATTCAATAGTAAATGGTTGGCGAGTATGAAAATTTGCTTGATAAGTTTCCAGATAATTTTCCAAATCTTCAGGGTGGATACTCTGTTGCCAACCATTTCTTATTTCTTGTTGTAAACTACGTCCAGTAAAGTTTAACCAGGTTTGATTAAAATAGCTAAAAAGGGAATCCTTTCGAGACATCCAAATTAATACGGGAGCGCTATCTGCCATCATCCGAAAGCGTTTTTCGCTTTCCCGAAGTGCTAACTCTGCTTCTTGATATTCTAAAGCACTAACAAAAATCTCACTGATAATTTTTAACAGATTAATTGTAGAATCTGTCCACTTGCATAATTGACGAATTCCATCGAAACCAATAAAACCTATTAATTGGCTTCCAGAAACCATAGGGATACATAACAAGGATTGAATTGACTGTGCTGAGAGTATTTGTTTTTCAGTGCTTGCTTCTAGAGGTAAATTCGAGACTAGAGGTATATGCACCACTTCAAATTTATAGAGTTGATCCATTAACCACGGTAAATCATCTACGGGAAGATTTTGTAGATTGTCAATTTGACCTTCTACTTCTGTAGCGAACCACTGATAAGTATTCCTAACTTGAGTTCGGTCGCTACTTACTAAAAACAGATAACTACGATCTGCACCTGTTAACTCACCAACCTGTTTTAATGCTATTTCGAGACTGCTGTCAACTTCGTTAGGATTAAGATTAATAAAACTAGTGGAGATAGTAGAAACGAGCTTTTCCAATTCTAGTTGTTTCTGGAGAGTTACTTCTGCTGCTTTGCGAGTGCTGATATCTGTATGAGTGCAAATCATTCTCACTGGTTTATCTGTTTCATCTCGATCTACTACTTTACCGTATGTTGCTATCCACTTCCATTCACCAGACTTAGTTCGTAGTCGATAGTCGAAGGCAAATATAAATGAACTATCTTCTAAATGTAAATTCAAAGCACCCATCACCCAGTCTTGATCTTCCGGGTGAATTAGCATTTCCCAAGTCTTAAAGTTTCTAGGTAGATCATTTTCCTCGTACCCTAACATTTCTAACCATCGGGTACTGTAATAACATTTTCCTGTAGTAATATTCCAATCCCATAAACCATCTCCTGAAGTTTCTAATGCAAGTTGCAGTCGTTCTTGAATCAATTGTAGCTTTGTATCTACCAGCTTATCTTCACTAATGTCTTGTGCTATTCGAGCTATTCTATAAACTTCCCCTACCTGATTTTTGATAGGAAACCCACGAATCAAAATCAAACGTATTTCCCCATTAGGTAGTAGAATGCGACATTCTTGTTGGTCTTCTGCTTCCAGAAAGTTTGCTAAAGTTTCCCCGATTTTTTGGCGGTCTTCTGGATCGATAATATCTAGAAAAGAGTCTGGTGATGCGTATAACTCATCGCAACTATAACCCCATACTTTTTCATAGCTGGGAGAAACATAAATAATTTGATTATTTTGGGGATTTTGTATCCAGAAAAAACTGTTAATATTTTCCGCTATTTGATCAAACGTGTCTTCACTTTCTCGTAATGCTATTTCTGTTTGTTTGCGTTCCGTAATATCTAAAACTGTGCCGAAAAGTTTGATTACTTTACCTTCCTCATTCAAAATAGGTTTTCCACTAATTAATATATGTTTTAGTGTCGCATCGGGGCATAATATTCTTTGCTCAATTTTTAAGCCTTGACCCTGGTTAATTGCTGAATCAATTGCTGTTTCTATTGTTTGTAAATCATCAGGATGAACTAATTTGAGATAATCTTCCCTAGTTAAAAAATTTGATGACAAAGGTAAACCAAAAATACAATATAATTGTTCTGAACATTTAAACTCACCTGTAGTTAAATCATTTTCCCAACTTCCCATATCAGCAATTTTTTCAGCTTCTATTAATTGTCTTCGATTCATAAAAAGCTGTTCTATAGATTGCTTTTCATCTGTAATATCTCGTACCACTGCGTAGATTAAATTTTCTGTTGGTAAAGGAACGCTATTCCAAGCTAACCATCTATAAGAACCATCTTTTGTGCGATAACGATTTTGGAAATTCAAAACTGTAGCACCCTCAGAAACCTTTTTTGTTTCTGCAATAGTAATATTTTTGTCTTCTGGGTGTACAAATTCAAGATAAGATACTGCTAATAGTTCTTCTATACTGTG
>NZ_JAAHGT010000475.1 GCF_010672385.1 Okeania sp. SIO2F4 | reverse complement strand
TCGCGAACCCACAGTCAAACTAATAATAATTATCATTCTCAGAAAATCAGTTAATTTTTGACCCTTGTTTATATGGTTTAAAGCCTTATACCACAATAGCTTTGAGGTGCTTGTCACCCCGTGAGGACTCCTACCCTCACCCATAAGACTTTTTCAGCAAACCCTGAATAACAAAAAAGTAGGGAAAGAATAAATCATCACCCTACTTTTATCTGCAGTTAATTAACCTACTTTTCTAGAACCTAAATTGAGTTCTAACACTACCTACCCAGAGAGTCTCATTATCCTCATCGTGATTAGGATTAGTAATCACAAACAAAGCAGGAGTAATCGCGATAAAATCATTCACTGCATAGCGATAGAATACCTCAATATGCACCGAAGTATCCGGGTCTTTCAACTCATCATCATCACCACCATCAGTAATAATTGGTGGTACACCAACAAGAATTCCCCCTAAACTACCATCCTTAAACAAGTCAGGAAACGCTATGGTCAACGCACCATTGATAATCGTAATATCATCATCATCATCGTTATTCTCTTCTGGTCGTGCCCAAGTCGCACCAAACCAACCACCAATTTGGATACGCTCGTTGAGCTTCCATTGAGCTTCAAAACCTAGTTGATCCGCAGTCGTGGGAACACCATCAAAAGGGTCTCTTGCTGTAAAACTACCCGTACTTCCAGTTAAATTAACATCATCCTTGATAAAGTAGTTGCGCACATAACCAACACTAAAAGCCAAACTTTCGTTTGGCTCAACCAATATCTGACCAAAACCACTAAATGAACCGTTAAACAAACCTCTACCTTCCCTCGGATCTTCCGATTCTGGTGCTGCATAACCTCCTGTCACTAGGAATTTATCGTTAATTGCATATTGAAGACTTATTCCTGTATCCGCAGGTCCGCGGTAAAAAGTTGGATTGTATCTTCCAAAGCGGGAAACAGAACCCCCACCACTACTCTGAAATGGATTGAGTACAGGCATAAAATCATCAAGGTCTATAGAATTAAGACCCACCATCACCATACCTTTATCATTTAGCACTGGAAATTCGTAGACCAAATTATCTAGAACGACTGTATCATCTGGATTGCTTTCATCGGTACCCAATCTGGTCATTAGGGTATTAGTTAGATCCCGGCCACTCCAGTTAGGAACATCTCTTGCTTGTAAACGAGTTCTGAGGCGGTCTTTACCCGTAAAGCTAGTATCAAAGTTTAAACGAACCCGATAACCTAATGCAGTTTCAGTTCTATCGTTTTCGCTCCTTGCAGTCCCACGAGCTCCTGCTCGTTCTCCATAGGTATCAGTCAGCCAAAATAGAACTTCACCATTCAGCTTGGTAGTTGTAGAGAATTGATTAGCTTCAAGTTCTGCTGTTCTGGCTTCGAGAGCATCAACACGACCACGCAACTCTGCTAGTTCTACAGCAAACTCTTCTTGAAGTCGTTGCAGGACTGCCAAATCATCACGAGTTACTAAATCTGCAGTTGCAGCAGCAATTAACTCTGTAATTCTATCTAAACAAGCATTTAAACCTGCAGCAAACTCATAACGGGTCATTGCCCGATTACCTTTGTAAGTACCGTCTGGATAACCTACAATACAACCGTAACGTTCTACAAGAGATTGCAAAGCTTGGAAAGCCCAATCAGTTGGTTGTACATCTGACAACTGAGACACAGATGTTACCTGTCCCATTGGGTCAGCTTGTTCTAACTCAGTTCCTGGAATTTCTAGGGAGGGGTCTTTCAGTTTTTGCAACCGACTATCTCCTGGTAATTCCGGTTCTGAAGCAGTATCATTTTGGGCTTCTACAGGTAACTGAGTATTTGTATTTGTATTTGTATTGATATTTTGAGCATTAGCTAGTTGTTCTACAGAAACCTGATTAGCTAAAGCCGAATTAGCTATTAATAAGGCAGCGATACTGAACGCACCAGGAGTTTGTTTGAGAACGTTCAGGATTATTTTGGTCATATCGATACTCTCCTCACACCTTTTAATTAAACTAGGAAACTATTTTGCCCTTTATCAACAACCCTACTGCTTAGAGTAGATTGAACTGTTGATTGTTCCAATTGATTTTTTTAACAGAATTTTAGTGCTATTAGCTAAGTTTAACTTTGAAATAGCTATTTACAATTACATCCATTTATTTATAAGGATGAATTTCCTTGATTCTCTAAGAAATATAGTATGACATAAGCAGATAGAATTCATGCTCCATACATAAAAATAGTCCTAGTATTTTTGCACGAAGCCTATCAAGCACAAAAAAAATACATTAAGCATAGTCTTTGAGTTTAACAATAATTAAATCAGGACATATAAATCTAAAATCCATCACAAATAGCTCGAAAGTCTTGGTTAGATAATTAGATATACTAGAATATATTTTTTTACCTGACACGTTAGCATCTCTTGCACCATAGTGCAACTATCTTTAGTATTAAAATTTTTGATACAATTTTAGAGAATAATAAAAAAATTACGAGTCTCAAACCTTGCCTTTTAGAGCCTAAGTATAGTCCTAGGCGAAAGTCAAAAGCCACTCAAATAAAAATTCAAACTAATTTAGAAGTGAGTTTTTCTTGTAGAAACTCTCCGATAACAGGATTTAGCCATCTCAAAGAGCTAAGTTCGTAGTGCCATACTTAAGTAAGTAGGCTAGTATTAAAATTTATCCTTATGACAAGGTATAGGTAGAAGACAGGAGAGAAGCAGAAAAACTAAATCTAAATTCTGAGGATTTCCAAAAATATAATCAATCCCTACCTAATATATAACTGCTCAACTAAACTTACTCAAACTTACTCAAAAATCTGAAAGGTTAGTTGAATGCAAGTGGATCGACCACCACAGGGTTAAACCACAAATCCTTTATCCCTTGGTTAAAGACATCAGGCATTACTTTTTTAATAATGTTAAATAACCCATTTACATCAGTATTTAAGAATTGATTTTCCCTTGTTTTCTACAACAATTTTGTTACTCTTTTTTGACTAAATTTCGTTTGTTTTAATCTCCATATTCTGGCAAATTATCCCCATTTAAAAAGCTCAATTGAGATGTATAAGATGCTTCTGTAATTATTACTTTTATTCCTCTTAGTTTTGCTCTATACTTTAACATCTCTATTAACCTATTATGAGGGATATTCAGAAATTGTTCATTGTTCTTTTTACCTAATTTTACCTCTTGTTTCCAAGTCTGATTATGCCCTATGATTAATATGCATATTTTATGGTTAACACACCAATCTATTAATCTTTTCCTGGCTGTATGGAGATAATTTTATACTCGAAAGTTTTGTTTCGGCTAAGAGCCGACATGAATGTGAATTAACTTTTTTAAGGGATGAAAATTACTTTTATTTTGGTTAGTTTTTAATTGAGATTGTAAACAAGAGCGCTGTTTATGATAAAATCATATTAATGAATTGCTTTTAATGGTATGCTTTCATTAAAAAAGGTGCATTTCTTATTTGATTTGTAGTTACAGCTATTAAATTATTTACCGCTAAATCCACTCTTGCTACTTGTTAATTTTTTGTGGTTTCCCCCAATTTTTCAGAGGCTATTTCTATCTACATAGACTGTTTCATCTTAAATTTGGCAAGAGATGTAGGTTGGGTTGAGGGACGTAGCAAGATCCCGTAAGGGTAACCCAACAACAATCTTTCTCCCGTACGGACGTTGCATGCAAGGTCCCTACCCTAATCCCTAATGCAATGTTTTAGTTGAAACAGTCCACTACAAGGGCGAGGCATTTACCCCAATTTTTCGGTAAATTACTCAACCTAAGTCTAACAATCAACAGACTCTGTTGATATTTACTCGCTCAACCATATCTTAGAATTACTCCACAGAGTTGAACAGCCAACCTGGCAGCCATATCTTTACTAAAGGGATGAATTGACATTTATAGAACCCCTAAGGGTATCTTTTCTTGAAATACAAAGCTTTCAGGAAAGCCGTTTGAGGGAGCTTAACAACTATAGGGGTTCAGGAGACAAAATTACAGACTCGTAAAACCCAGATGGCTATTGGAGTTGTAATTTCTTAAATAGATAACAAATGGCTTCTATACCGACGATCCTGTTCAGCAGACTACGGGTATAAATGCCAACGTTTTGATAATCAACCAATTGTTGACCGCTAAATGTTATTTAATTTTCTACTCTCAAGCCAAAAATCTAGAATCTGAATTGAGTTCTAACTGTACCAACCCAGAGAGTATCATTATCTTCAATGTGATTAGGATTAGTAATCACAAATAAACCAGGAGTAATGGCAATATTGTCATTCATTTGGAAGCGATAAAGTACCTCAATGTGAATAGAAGTATCATCATCTTTCAGAGAATCATCATCACCACCATCAGTAATAATTGGTGGTACACCAACGATAATACCTCCCAAACTACCTTCTTTGAGTAGGTCTGGGAAAGCTAAAGTCAAAGCACCATTAATAATCGTGATATCATCATCATCATTGTTATCCACTTCAGGACGAGCAAAGGAGGCACCGAACCAACCACCTACTTGAAACCCATCAGTCAACTGCCATTGGGCTTCAAAGTTGACATTATCTGCGCTAGTTCCTACACCACCAAAAGGGTCTCTAGCTTTAAAACTACCTGTACTTCCAGTTAGGTTCACATCTCCTTTGGTATGGTAACTACGCACATAACCTGCTTGAAAAGCTAACCGATCGTTTGGCTCAAACCTAACTTGGCCAAATCCACTAAAAGAACCATTAAAAACACCTCTACCTTCTTGAGGGTCTTCTGGATCTGGTGCACCATAACCAACTGTCACTTTAATCGCATCACTGAAGGCATAGGCAAATTTAAAACCTGCATCAGAAGGAGCACGATAGAAAGTAGGGTTAAATCGCCCAAATCTTGAAATGGAACCAGCACCACTAGCCTCAAGAGGATTAATAGTTCCCATGAAGTCGTCCAGACCATAGGCATTAGCCGCTAACTCTATTTGACCTTTACCATCTAGCAAAGGAAAACGATAGGCCAACTTATGTAGCACAAAATCATCGCTTCCACTACTATCTGTAGCTAGACGAGTCATTAAAGTATTCGTCAAATCTCGACCACTAAAGTTTGGATTGTTATTAGCTTGTAAACGAGTTCTCAAGCGGTCTTTCCCAGTAAAACTGGTATCGAAGTTCAAACGAACCCGATAGGCAAGAGCGGTCTCAGTTCTGTCATCTTCACTCCTTGGTGTCCCACGACCTCCAGCTCTTTCTCCCCAGGTATCACTTAACCAGAACAATACCTCACCATTTAGTTTGGTTGTAGTAGAGAATTGATTAGCCTCTAATTCTGCTGTTCTGGCCTCCAAAGAATCAACTCGTCCCCGTAAAGCAGCTAATTCTGCAGCAAACTCCTCTTGTAGTCTTTGTAAAACTGCCAAGTCTTCCCTAGTTACTAGGTCTGAAGTTGCAGCAGCAATTAATTCTGTGATTCTATCCAAACAAGCATTTAAACCTGCGGCAAACTCAAACCGGGTCATCGCTCGATTTCCTTTATAAGTCCCATCAGGATAACCAGCAATACAACCATAACGCTCTACCAAGGATTGCAGAGCTTGGAAAGCCCAGTCTGTAGGTTGTACATCAGATAACTGAGTCACAGATGTTACCTGATCCATGTACTCTCCATCTTCCAAGTCTGATACCCCTACTGGTGCCAGTGATGGGTCATCCATTGGCATTGGACGACTATCAAAAACTTGAGCTATCTCAATCGGGCCTTGGGCTAGGTTCTGATTTACAGAACCTTCATCACTTCCTAAATTTTGTAAAGGAGTCTCAGCAGCGATCGCCGAGCCTGCCATCAATAATGCCACACTCAAAACACCAGGACTGTGCTTAAAAGTATTCCAGATAAGTTTTGTCATATTTTTACCAATCCTCACACCAACTTTAAATCACCTAGGTAATACCTAACTTTACTTTGGTTAACATAACCTTAAATAACATTTTTTCAATCGCTACCATATTATAAATTTTGGTTACGACTTTAGATTTATCGTTTAAGAATCCATATTCCATAATTATGGATTACTCAATAAATCTAGACTTAAATTAGTCTGCTTTTGACGAATAATCAAGACTACAGTTATTTCTTTGCTTTACAAAAAACACAGATAATATTGAGTCTCAAATATTTTTTTCGAGCTAATTAGTTTGAAATTGCCTCTTGCCAAAGTAGTTTGACAAAAGGGAGACTGGTTTACTGATTAAGCGTTGTTGTAATTTAATTTCTAGCCTTTGAGGAAGACGTAATAATTTCTTTACAAACTGCTCAAGCATTGTTCCTTTCTCTCTATCACAATTTAGTTAGTTTGTCTATATACTATATTTCTTGATGATGAGTTGACGATTCACCTTAGAAATTAGATTTTGCTTGATTAGTCAAAGTTGCACTCTCGTCGCAAATTTTACACCTAATTTGATAATTTGCAACCTAAATTTTCAGAGTATTTTTTCAGAAAACAAGCCAAAAACTAATAAAGGAAAGGATATTGGAATGAACTGGTAGTTAAATGTGAAATTAAAATAATTAAGCAAATTAGAAAACAATTTTATCTAAACTACCAGCTTTTAAATACTTATCGTTTTTCGGTTTCTTAATTTTTGTTAGGTAGGGTTTGCCGATCGACAGAACTTATGCAGATGTACTATATATAGAGTGCAAAAACTGTAACGCTATAGTTTTTAACACTACATACATGGTCTTTGTGTAAATCCTAATTAACTCTCAAAGCATTGTTTTGTTAAGTAAGGTTTGCCGATTAACAGGACTTAGGCATGGATACTATATGTAGAGTGCAAAAACTGTAACGTTATAGTTTTTAGCACTAGATATATGGTATTTGTGTAAGTCCTAATTAACTCTCAAAGCATTGTTGAGAAATAAAGGCTTTAACCTTCTAGGATCGAAAAAAGTGCCAGCTTTTAGGTCCAAAAAGCTCAAAAAGTTAGCATTTTGGGCTGACTACGGTAGAAAAATTAAGGGACAATTCTTCTGACTACCTCCTCTATAATTTCCATTTATCCTGACCGAAAAATTGTGGTCTCAAGCCTCGCCCTTTTAAGGGGATAAAAAGCGGTCCTTGGATGGCGAGGTTTCCCGCTCTTACAGAGCCGCTCCGAAGTTCGCCATATCTAATCTCCCCTTGAGAAAATAGAATATTCCATATTTCAATCCCGAAGCTTTCCTACGGAATGCTGCGCAAACAGCTAGGGGTACTGATAACTGATAACTGTTAAGTGATAACTGAAATGACCAAGAAAATGGGTTTCAAGCCTCGCCCTTATAGG
>NZ_JAAHGT010000474.1 GCF_010672385.1 Okeania sp. SIO2F4 | reverse complement strand
TGACTATTTATCTCCCACAGCTGAGTGCTTCAGAAAATGAATTAACTATTGCGTATGCAGCAATAAAAGAGAAATTTGACTATTTATCTCCCACAGCTGAGTGCTTCAGAAAATGAATTAACTATTGAATGCCCTATTTTGTCGTGAATCTTGTGAATATCGAGGCTAATTACAGATAGCATCTCTCAGAAGAATATTGCCTAAAACTATTGTCAAACAGAAGTTACAAGTAGTTGGTCATCCCCCACCAGCCTGGTTAATTACTTTTTTCTTTCCCCTCACAACCTCCCACACTTTCCACACTCCCTATCACCCCATCTCCGGATCTCCCCATCTCCAAATCTGATGCTTTTCTGGTAAAGTCAGCAATTTGTAAAGTATACAAACTTGCTTCTGGAGTTACATATAAAGGAACTCCTCCCAACAAATATTCAATTACCATTTTTGTATCTTTAGCAAATAAACCACGTCTAGCAGCCACTTCTATAGTTTGTATTTTTTCTCCCTGCAATAGTTGACCTTGTTGAGGAGTAAAAATTAACGTACCTTTTTCGCCGTAAAGAGTAAAGAAGTTTTCTGAGTGCCAAAATGTTTCGCCTTTGCCATAGACAACTTCCCCAATTACATCATTATTAAACCCTAACTGAGCAGTACACAAACAGGCTTTATAAAGATCGATATCAGTATACCAAAACTGACTTTGGCAATTAACGGTATCAACCTGACCAAATAGATCGGTAAACCGATGCAAACGAGAAAGCGCCCCCACAAAAGGAAAGCCAAATAGTGAAGAGCGATAAGTCCACTTTTGGGGTGCAGGTTGTTTAGAATTAATTGTGACGTAACGAGCGTAGAAAATTTTACCAATTTTAGACAAAGATTGTTTAATGGCATTGTGCAGACCACCGAGAAGTTCTATATGTTCAACGTGCAATAGTTTATTTTTCTTGGCTGCTAGAGAAATTAATGACTCGGCTTCAGTTGGGTCTAGGGAGAGAGGATATTCAACTATAATATGTTTGTCGTTTTCAAGAGCAGCGCGAGCGATCGCTCCATGATCTCTATTAATAGTAGAAATGATGACTAGATCTAAATCGTCTCGTTCTACCAGTTGTTGCCAAGAAGTTGTATTCTGAACTTGGAATGTTTGACTAAATTCCTCAGTTTTTTCTGGGGTATGACCTGCAACCGTGACTAGGAGAGATCGCTCATCTGCTTTTAATGCCTTAGCTCTAGCGTTAGCTGCATAACCAGTGCCAACAATACCAACTCTAATTGGGATAGAGCAGAAAGAGGAAGAGATATTTATCTGACTCATAGCAAGATATATAATTACAAAAATTTTTTATTCTAAATTATATATTCATATATTTGTGCTAGATTTTATTATTTTTTAATATTTATGCCAGAATAATGGCCCAATAAGATATAAGTAATCAGAATTAAATTAGAATTATTTATAATAAATTCTATAGTAATTTTGGGGCAAATAGGTTTTACAAGTTTGCTTTTTTCCCTTAATATCAGAGATAGAAAAAAAACAAGTACAAATTAACTAGCTAATCAGCCTTAGTGAATTGTATAAGTTTAAATTATAATACTGAACTCTGGAGAGGAAAATCAAATGGCTACTTACAAAGTTACTCTAGTTACACCAGATGGTGAAAAAGTAATTGATTGTCCTGAAGATGATATCATCCTAGACGTTGCTGAAGAGCAAGGATTCGATTTACCTTTTTCCTGTCGTGCAGGTGCTTGTTCTACTTGTGCTGGTAAAGTTCAGTCAGGCACAGTAGATCAAAGCGATCAGTCTTTCTTAGATGACGATCAAATTGACGAAGGATGGGTACTAACTTGTATCGCCAAGCCAACATCTGATTGTAAAATCTTAACTCATCAGGAAGAAAATCTGTAGTTATTAACTACTGTAGAAAATTGTAAAACCTGGTTGATATCCACAAGAGTCTAAAAAATAATTTGTCAGTCTTAACATCCCAAGTTTCCGGCTGTAGATGACATGAAACCCTATGGGAAATGAAATAGGCAGCGTTGGAAAGCGCAAAATCCCTTGACAGAAGGATAGGAAAGACTAGGCAAATTCCGAGACATTCAAACAGTGGAAACCAGTAAGAAAGTAATTCTCACATCTACTAAGCGTTGTGTGTGAGAATTGCTAGTTAACTTGCCCAGGCTTTTAGTGCTTGTTCCAGTAAACTAAACAGTTAAACTATTAGTATTTTCTAGAGTTTAGCTATTTTTGGGCAACAGTCCCTAAAGAATTATCAGAGAGAATTCATTACCTATCTGTACTGCGACATTGTGATGTGTCACGATCAAAACCCAGCCAGAAATGTAAAACACAGAGCGGTGGGTCATCCCGTCCTTAAAGTATGCGCCTGTCCGACGCAACAGGGGGACTCAGAAGCAAGAATCAACACTATACCGCAAGGTTAGTGTGGGAGTATGTCACCTATTAGCTGGTGCAGATTAAAGACGAAAGTATTAAATAAAGGAGCATAATATGGCAACTTACAAAGTCACCCTGAAAACTCCAGATGGAGAGTCAACAATTGAATGTGCTGATGATAAGTATATTCTTGATGAAGCAGAAGAAAAAGGACTGGATTTACCTTTCTCCTGTCGTGCAGGTGCTTGTTCTACTTGTGCTGGTAAAATAGAATCAGGCACAGTAGACCAGTCTGACCAATCTTTCTTAGATGACGATCAGATCCAAGCTGGATATGTGCTAACTTGTGTGGCTTATCCTAGCTCTGATTGTACTATCGAAACTCACAAAGAAGAAGAACTTTACTAAAGACTGTGGTTCAAAACTTCTAAGTCAATCAAGAATTATCAAGATCTGTTTACCAATTTTGATAGATTTACTTAGTTGACATTACGTCATAAGGTGTTATTATACGATAGTTGTTCTGAGTTATTAAGTGGTAAAATTTATCAAGCTAAGAGAAACTGCTGAAATATTAGGAGTTGATGTATGTACTTTGGTTAGGTGGGAACAAAGCCAGCAAATAAATGCTATAAAAACACCAGCAGGATTAAAGACATTATAATATCGATTCCTATATCCAAAGCACACCCAAAACTACTAGAAAAATCCTTAGGATATTTTAGCTATATTGGATTGTTTTTCTAGTAGGATTTATGGCTTGAGAAAATACAAAACCCAAATCAGCCTAAGAACTTTTGATTGCCCTGAATGTGGTTTGCTTATAGACCATACAGGTAGGCAAGTGTAAATTTCATAGATGCGGTATGCTTTACCGTTGATGCCTGTGGAGGTCGTGCTGCCGACAGTTACTGTAGAAGCAGGAAGTAAACATTGAAATGTCATAACTAGTGACGTTTTATATCAGTTTTGTGGAGCAGGAAAATTACATGGCTACATACAAAGTTACTCTGATTAATGAAGCAGAAGGAATTAATCAAACTATTGATTGTGCGGATGATACATATATTCTTGATGCTGCTGAAGAAGCAGGTTTAGACCTACCCTACTCCTGTCGCGCTGGTGCTTGCTCAAGTTGTGCAGGAAAGGTAGAAGGTAACGCAGATGATTGTTTAGATCAAGGCGATCAGTCATTCTTAGATGACGATCAGATCGAAGCAGGATGGGTACTAACTTGTGTAGCTTATCCGAAAAAAGACTGCACTATTATGACTCACCAAGAAGATAATATATAAAGTTAGTTATCAATTATCTGAAAATGTAGGATAATTTAGAATTTTTTGATTGTTTATAGTTAATTCTAATCAACTATAAACAATCAACCTATTTTGCCTCGATCGCTATAACTATTTTTGCCCAAAAGTAACTAACTCGCTGAGAGGTTGGAGTTCGGTTCCCGGAAAATAAAAACTGAGAATGCGATCGCTACTCCAACCTAACTCAGCTAACTTAATTGAACCTTTCTGACTAAAACCAACTCCATGTCCAAACCCACCGCCAACAAAAGCATAACCCCATAAACTTTGATCTGGTTTGTATATAGGGTCTAGATAAAATAGCGTACTCCAAGGCACCCAAAAAGCATTTTGCACTTCATCCTTATTCAGTTGTATAGTACCTAGGTCTGTTTCGACATTCATTTTCAATACACGACCACTGGGCGATCGTTCCGTTACCTTTACCTTTTTTACTGTTTCAAATTGAGCAAAAGGGCTTTTTTTCTGTCGAAAATAACTTTTTAAATAACTAACTATACCAGGTAAACTAACAACTTCCCGCCAACGAAATTCTATCCAACCCTCTTCATTAAATCCTTTTTTAAGACTCATAAACTTACGGAAGTTTTCTTCAGAAGCTAAACTATTTGTAGATAAATCCCAAATATTATTAGCTGCATCAACAACAGGTTGTAAATAAGGACGTTCATCACCATTCCACAAATCATTAAAATCTGCCGTAACACCCCCACTAACAGCAAAATAAACTGCATCTATCAACTCATCTTCATAAGTCATAACTTTTCCCCTAGTTACTGCTACTGCTGCATCTGTTTCTGGGTAGACATCTAATCCTTTATAAACTTGGCAGTGAGTATCAGCACACAACTCATAATTATCTGCTGCAAACCGACGTAAATTTTTGAGTGCATAAGTTCTAGCTAAAATTGCCTGAGCTTCTAGGGATGCTTTTGGTGGCCAAGCTCCTAATTCATGGGGTACTACTCCCCGAATATAAGTTTCTATTGGTACATTGTTCACCAATGTATAAGTACCATAAGCATTAGGTTTGAGTTTTAATGAGCCAGCATAACGTCGTTCTTCTGGTATTGCTGTGTCTTGATTAAATTGATTATTGATGATAATTTCATTTTTCCCGGCAGTAATATGTAGTTCATGGCGGTGATAAGTATAACCATTCATATTCCAGTAAGCTGTGGGTTGTTGTTTTAAAGCTTCCAGCTCGAGATAGACATTTGTATTACTATGAGCTTGTATACTTTCTAATAGCCAGCGTCGTAATAAAGGAGTTTTATAGACTTCTCTTTTTGCCCAAACTTTCCATCTTCCTGGTTGAGTTACTTCTACTTCTATTCCTTTATTTTTCCAGAACTGGGCATCTTCTTCTGCATTTTCATAACTGCGGTGACTACTGAGAATTAACCGCTCTTTTAAGAGAGGTTTTTCTAGGGGTTTCATTTTAATTTTTACTTCTACTTTTTCAGTAGTAAGAGTTTCTTCTCCTCCTGGAGTTTTAAAGCGTAAAGTTAATTTATCTCCAGGAGTAGCTTTAATAATAATCTTATCTGTTGGTTTAGTACCAAATCTTTGTATAATTCCTATTTTAAGTAATCTATTATATTCTTCTACAGCTTTGACTGGGATTATATTTAATCCTAGTAGCAAGCCTGTTATAAAGATTGTATTTGGTATTAATTTGTAAGGGAAATACTGTTTAGATATTTTATTGGGCAATTTTCTTCACCTCTGTAGTATTTATTTTATGATTATTGTACATAAAAATGACTATATTGAAAAACCTAATATTTTAATCATTATAGTTTTTCATTTTCCTAGATATTTTCCTTTCAACAGTCTGAGATTGCGATTATAGTGGGATTCTCCAGCAGCTATTTTTGATCGAATTATTAATGAAAAAGATTATGTAACTACCAGGCGATAAATAAAGTTAATTTTGAATATAACGTAGGGTAGATAATAGAATGTTAATTTACAGATAGAGTCTCCCTTAGATTGGGTAGTTAGATCGAATCCGCCTGAATACCTATTACATAGTTGGGGGTAGGGAGTAGGGTCGGAGGGGAGATTGAAGGCTGGAAGTAATTATAGAATTATAAATGTATAACCGGATTCTATGTGGAATTAACCGCATTTGATATTACTGTCACAATTGTTTGGATTAATTTACTTATTTTAGTTATTTTGTATTTAATTTACCTTCCTATTTAATAGTATGAGTATAGCATTGTATAACGTCAGGAAAATTATTCGGATCATGAACTTACAAAACAAATATAATAGGGCTTGATGAATAAAATGGAGACCAAAAGATCTCAATATTAGCTAGAGTTATTAAAATTTGAAAAGTAGTGGTATTTAGGAGTATTCATACTATCAAAGTCAATATTTTTTTTGAATATAAAGTATAAATTAATTGGGTTAAAGTAACAGAAAAACTATTTCTATATTGGGTTTTATCTCTCCTGACCAGAATACTTTTTTAGCATACTATACAATATCCTTTTTTTATCGCTTTCCGAAATCACCAAGTAATATCATGTCCGGATAAGAGCGTGATAAAAAAACTTGGCGTTGGTGAATGACTGTATGATTTTTAGGGGTCAGTCTTCAACTGACTCGGTCCGACTCCGTCGTTATTTATAACTGTTTAACCGGACATGATATAATCAAAAGCAAAATTATTTATCGTAAGCATTCAGCTATCAGCGATTAGCAGTCCGCAATAAAAATCAAGGGCAAATAGATAGGGTCTGTTAAACTATGTGGTTTTACTAATATTTTTAATTATCATTATTCCAGCTTTATCTGGCGATGTACTAATGGATAATAACTGACGGCTATTTGCGTAGTTAAATATGCTTAAAATTGATTGATTATATGAATTAATTTATGCAATCTCAGCCATAAATAATGATTAGGAAAAAGCTCCAATCAAGCCAAATTAACCAGAATAGAAAAGTCAGTTGAATAATTAAATTGAAGATTATTTAAAACGTTTTTTTATCCAATTTTATGATTTCATTGTTCATAAATAAAGAAATTAGTATCCGTATTATTACATTGATAATTACTTGAATCAGATTGGTAATCCAACTGAAAAAATTATGAATTTGAAAGAATAATTAATATAGACAAAAAATATAATTTACCTAAAAATTAAGGTTTAAAGCCTCTCCTTTCAGGGAGAAAAAGCGGTCTATCTTCGGAGCTTGGAGTAGGATGGGATGGCGAGGTTTCCCGAAGAATACAGAGCCGCTCCAAAGTGCACCATATCCAATCGACCTCACGGGGTGACAAGGTAGCTGAAAGCTATATATAGAGGTGGACTTATCAAATAAGCTGAAGAATAGTTCAACTAAAATCCCACTATTATTGAGAATAGATGGGGGTGTGGTGCGTTCGCGGAGCGTTGCGGAGCGCAGTATCGCGCCACACAGTAGCTTGATTATTTATTCAAATAACTGGCAAAACAGTTAAAAATCCGATCAAAAAGGGTTGGTAATTACAAATAAAAATTAATAAAAGAGAATATATTAGGCTTTGATCAAAACCAGATCGAACAAAAGTTGAGTCCATCTCAAATAATAACATTACAAATATTATTATACTTAACATCAGTACATAAAACCGTACAAATATCAAAATTAAGTACT
>NZ_JAAHGT010000473.1 GCF_010672385.1 Okeania sp. SIO2F4 | reverse complement strand
CACTAGCTAGAGTCTGACCATCTGGACTAAAAGCAAGAGAAAAAACTGCCCCCGAATGCCCATCTAAAGTATCTATTCGTTTTCCACTATCTAAATCCCATTTTTCAATTTTTCCATTTTGACTGCCACTAAAAAGAGTTTTGCCATCCGGACTAAACGCAAGAGAAATAACCCATCCTAAATCACTGTACAGAGTTTTCTTGAGTTTACGCTGCTTGAGATCCCAAAGCTTAATTCCACCATCCATACTGCCACTAGCTAAAATCCATCCATCCTGGTTGAAAGCAATAGAAATTACTTCTTCTGCATGGCAACAAAAGGTATGAATTTCTTGCCCTGTAAAAATATCCCAAAGTTTAACAGTTTGGTCATGACTATCACTTGCCAAAACTTGTCCATCTGGACTCAGAGCAAAGCACTCAATGTTTCTTGAATGCCCATTGAAAGTGAAATTAGGAGACTGATTGAAACTACTTAACAGTTCCCCCGTGTTGAGATGCCATCGCTTGATAGTCCGATCATAACTAGCACTTAGGAGTGTTTTTTGATCTAGAAAAATTACAGATGCTACATCTTGTAAATGTCCGGTGAGAGTGCGTTGTAGTTCCCCACTTTCCAAGTCCCAAAGCTTGATAGTATTGTCCCAACTACCACTGGCTAGAGTTTGGCCATCTGGACTGATAGTAACAGAACCAACTCCGTCTTGATGTTTAGCTAGAGAGTCAAGGAGTTGAGGGTATTGCCAGTTGGGAAGCAGTCGTGGAGATCGTTGTTGTTGGAGTTGTGCTTGTCGCGATTTCCATGCTAACTCCACTACTGTCTTCAATTTCTTTTTACTTACTTCTCTTTCTAATACTTCTCCAAGGTTTTTCCATAACTTAGAAGCTGTATTCCTTAAAGTTCCATCTTTCCAATTCTTATGTGCAACTATTATAGTGTCATAAGTTATATCTTCCCAAGCTGCTTTAAATATTTCCCTTTCGTAAATAGGATCTAGTGTTATTCCCAGTGATGACTCAAGAAACTCGATTGCCTCTTCAAGTTTTAGTTCATTTTCTGGGTTTGGTGATTGTGACATTTGTGACAAATTGAAGTTTTTGCTATTTAGATTTTAGTAGACTTTTATGACCTATTTAAAGACTAGGTACGCTTAAATTATTTATAGAGTTAAAAACTTATTGTACCTTGAAAACTAAATATGTTAAACACCTTTCTTGATTTTTTCTTGGGCAATAACCCTAATTTAGTCGTAAACGCGAAAGCTGTTCACCGGGGTAGATCCTTAAAAGAAGAGTTGTTAAATCTATTACCAACTCAAAAGCAAATTCAGGAAGAAGCCACATTTGATGAAGTCATTAAATGGTTTCCCGAACATTCTGACCATCCCGATATTGACAAAGGCGTGGTATTCCGAAAACCAGACAGTCAAGGAGAAGTAATTATTCAGGTCTTCCTGGATAAAAGCGATCGCGTGGTGCGTGATGCTCATGGTCAAGTTTTAGGTCGTAAGTTTGTCGTAAAAAAAATAGACGATGAACTTCTCGAAACCTTTGATAACAATAATGTAATTATCGTCGAATAAGGAGTTTATAAAATGGTAGAACCTATTTCTTCTTTGATTATATGGGGATTGACTACTTTGCTACTAGGTGCTTACGTCATCTCAATATACTTATTGACTATTGTTGCTCTAGTTGATTTGCTTGAGGACTGGGCAACAGATAACTATGTAGACGAGGATGATGTTGGCTTTGTCACAAAAGCCATTTCTGCTGGGAACTGTAGTCATATTGGAGGAGTTTGGAATAAGCGCACCAACAAAGTTCGTGACGCATGGAAGATAAAAGCTCAAAATGTGGACTCTAATGTTAGTTCCAAACTTCGACAGTCTGATGTGTTGTTGATTAGCTAACTCAAGAAAGCGTAGTCAACGTAGGTTGGGTTGAGGAACGAAACCCAACACCAATAATACCAACAGGAATTACGCACTGACAATATATCTAGGGTTTCGGTGCGTTACGCTACCGCTAACACACCCTACCAATAGCGTTCATGCGTAAGTCATAACCAAATTTCACAAAGGTAGTTACTGTATTAATCTTTGGATTTCCACAAGTCTAGCAAAGTCAACGTAGGTTGGGTTGAAGAACGTTTCGCTGCGCGACATGAAAAGCGGAGCTTATCCGTAGGATAAACCCAACAAAAAAAACTATTACTTGTGTTGGGTTTCACTGTCGTTCAACCCAACCTACATTTGCTTTCACTTCTGACTTCTGACTTCTAACTTCTGACTTCCGTGACTAGGGGGTGAAAAATCACATCCCCTATTTTTTCAACTTTTGACAAATTAGGAGATTATTGTTCAAGATGAAAAATCCCAATTCTGTAACCATTCATGTTTCTGGTGAACTAGATAAAATTCCAGCATCAGACATGGCTGTTTTCCGTACCAGAATTAATCGTGCTATTGATGGTATAGAGAATACTGGGCAAAAAGTAGAACTTGTTTTAGGTGAAGCACCAAAGTCACAAAATCAACCTTCTACTACCACAAAAAACGCTAGTAATGAAACTGGAGAAAATGACGAAGATGTAATCAAAAAACTAGCTCAACAATACCATTGCCAAAAACCTCTTTATTCCTTCAAACAGTTAATTGTTCCTGAAGAAGTTGCTGAAAATTTGCTGTTTGCTGTTGATGCAATAGAAGTAGAATCTATCGTTTATGAAGAATGGGGATTAAAGGAAATTCAACCTTACCCCCGTACCATTCTCAATTTTTATGGTCCATCAGGAACAGGAAAAACTCTAGCAGCGCACGCAATAGCAGAGCGTTTAGGTAAGCAAATTTTAATAGCAAGTTACGCCGACATCGAAAGCAAATATCACGGTGAAGGACCAAAACAACTCAAAGCAATCTTTTATGCAGCACAACGCGATCGCGCATTACTCTTTATTGACGAAGCTGACTCTTTGTTATCAAAAAGATTAACTGAAGTCAACACGGGTTCCGAACAAGCAATAAATTCCATGAGAAGTCAATTGCTAATCTGTTTAGAGGAATTTGAAGGTATCGTAATCTTTGCCACCAACCTAGTTGAAAATTATGATAAAGCATTTAATACAAGAATACGACATATCCATTTTCCCATGCCAGATGAAAAATGTCGCCGTGAAATTTGGCAACGTCATTTCCCCACTAAATTACCCTTAAGTGATGATGTGTCAGTTGATGAATTAGCAAAAATTCAGGATATTTGTGGCCGGGAAATTCGTGAAGCAGTAATAGACTCAACTAACCGTGCTGCTCTCAAAGCAAAACGAGAAGGAAAAGACCCCAGAAGTGGAATTATTTCCCTCAAAGATTTGCAAGAAGCAGCAGAGCGTAAAAAAGCAGAGCGTATAGAAACTGAAAAAGAAAAATTAACCCCAGAGGAGGAAGCAGAAGTCAGTCAAAAAGTTGCACTAGCTTTATCTCCATCAGAATCAACAAATAATCATCATAATGGCCAGGATAAATCCAGTTAATTTTGATAATTTATAAGTTGATTAATAAAGACCCCACTAATTTTAAGTGGGGTCTTTTTTTGTTTAATAGATATCTGGTGATAATTAAAAATCAAATCAATTATCGGGCTTGACATCCTCCCGACGTTGCGCTTACAAGGGCATCGCGGGATTCCCTAACATCACTGAATAGGGGCTTTCTGCTTCTAACGCACCTGCCTCCAAGGCCGAACCTCTTTTTGGTCTAAAGGCGCGCTCCACAGTACGTCGCCAATCCGACGGCTCCCCTAGACACTGCTAGCCTAGCAGCCTTATTATTTTTACTATAGCATACGGCTTTGTTGCATGAAAGTATCGATAGAAGATCCGTTCCCCTTTTCGGTTGTCCCCGACATGAAAGGTGAACCTAGTGGCAGCTATATCACCCTCTTTCTATAGATTGATGTTTTATTCATCTGTTGTCCAATAGTTAATTGCCTCAAAGCCTTTATAGGTAAGAGTTTTAGCCTTTTTATATCAAAGATTGATGTTTTATTCATCTGTTGGACAATAGTTGTAGAAGTCTGAAGTACATATGCTTGGATCTTGTGCGGTAGCTATATGCTTTCATACAACAAAGCCATAGCATACTATTGTTAGAACTGCAACATTGATTGGTTTTCCCATGCGACGCTCTCCTGTAGGGGAGCGCGGGTCTTCAACCAACGTTGAGATAAATCATCAATTATTTCCCCCTACTCCCTACTCCCTCTTTTCCACCAGAGGTCTAATAAAATTAAACCCAATAGCGTCAAGCTCTAACTAGGAAATCATCTGCCTCCAAAGATACTCCATTAGAGAAAACAGCAAAGCGATCGCCTTCTCCCAAGCCATTCTCAATACCATTAGGATTGTAATATAAGGTACTATTAGCAGAGTCATAAACGATCGTAGCATCAGCGGTAAATACATCTGCTTCACTATCCACAACAGCAAATTCGCTACTATCTAGACTTTCTCCAGGAGTAGTTACAATGGCAGTGAACACAGTCACATCCAAGATAATTCGATCTTGTCCAGATACAAAATCAGTAATTTCATCCACGCCTAAATTTGCTTCGCTAAATGTTTTATTAGCAGCAAAGATAAATTTATCCTTACTCGCTCCACCACTGAGAATATCGTCATCCTTTCCTCCATTGAGGCGATCGCGACCGAGACCGCCACTCAGACTATCTTCTCCACTGCCACCAAGTAAAGCATCGAAACCCAGCCAACCAATTAAGGTGTCATTGCCATCATTCCCTTTCAGAGTATCGTTTTCATAACCACCTTTGAGAGTATCGTCACCATCACCACCATTGATACTATCGTTACCCCGGTTGCCATAGAGTTCGTCATTACCAGCAAAGCCAAACATAATATCGTTACCACCGTTACCTTGCTCAATATCGTCTGCTGAAGTTCCCTGGAGTAGGTCGTTAGAACTAGAAGATATACTTGTTAAAATTTCAGAACCAGAAATCTCATCAACTAACTCAATATAACCTGTGCCAACTTCTCCTGCTTCCTCTGCAAAAAAGTCTTTCAGGGTCAGATCGTCTGCTGTTTGGAAACTGCCATCTTGGTTGACATCTATAATTAGATCCGTATCTTCTCGATGCAGGTCTGACATAGAAGTTTCCATACCTTCAAGAGTCAAAGTTTCGCGACCAGCTACTTCTTGAATCTCCAGACCTCCCACATCAGCAGCATTCAATTCAAATAATTCATTACTCGTACCGCCAGGAAGTACCCCATCTTCTGCATCCTCCACAGTTCTCACCGGTAATATTTGACCCCGAATGTCACCAGGTTCAGGATTTTGGTTTGTATGCACCTGAACGTAGAGGTTCCCATGAAATAGGTTAAATAGAGAGGTTGTCACTGGTTGAGTTCCCGGCATTTGAGCGGTGGGTAGAATCGCTATTTCCCCGGTAGGAACATCGTCTCCTGCTAGTAGACTTGCTGCAACTATGCTGCTTTCTGTCTTAGAGATAGTAATGTTTTGTGTTATCTCAACTGTTGCACCGTTGGCAAAGTTGAGCTGAGTTCCCTCAAAAATGTTGAGTTCGTCTCGGGGTTCCCCATCTAGTAGTTTGATACCTAAAGTACCATCATCGTAAGCTTCAACAACTTCAATTTCTAATTCAGGAGCTGTCCAGTCACCATAAACCCCATCAGACTTAGGTTCAGAATGGCGAGCAAAATTGGCAGCAGCATCCGACCAATCCCATTTACCTGTAATTGTTTCATTTTCGTAGTCGATCTCAATGTCATCATCATCTACGGATGGTGCCCCAAAGATATTCAAAACATGACTGCCATTAGTGCCATAGTCGCGGTGGTGAAAGTGAATTTTGGTAACAGCATTATCGGTGGTACGTTCTGCGGGGTCTTCAATTAGATCGATTCCATTGAATTGAATCGTATATTCTATTTCTGTCTGTTCGGCATTGAGACTAAAAGTTGCAACTCCTGTAGCGTCTGACTCTACTCCATTTTGACTGCTGTCTAAGAAGGCTTTAAATTCTTGAGCTGGTTCAGTCATACCGAAGTTTTCCAGCAGATAGTTTTGAGCTGCCAGAATAGTATCTTGGTCTGCATCGGGGGCGGGAGAGAGATTTTGATTGTAGAGAATATAAACAGGATCGGAAGGAATGCTACCAGGAATGTTAGTCTCAACCTCCACTGGCAACAGATAAAGTCCGTCATCAATACCAGTAGGTGAAGTACCTGCCTGTAATTCCATGACATAATGCCAGTGGTCATTACCTGCCTGGTCATATTCTGCATAATAGTATGGCTCTCCTTCTACAACAGCTTCCCCTGTAGTGACTTCATTTACGAATTCTACATACCATTCACCTTCATCATTGACTAACCAGTTTTCTTGATACCAGGTCATCACCTCTCCACCTGTGGTTACAAAACTTTCACCATCCCAGACCTTTAGCTCATCAAGAAAGTTGACTTGGAAATAAGTATTGCGTTCGCGATCGAAAGAATCATCGGCTGGACTCCCATCTACAGGAGTATCGTAGAACATATCTACCTGTGGTGTGAAACCAGGAAAATAGGATGCGTTATCAGTGTAGCGATAGTCAAAGGCAGTATCTAATTCTTCTACTACTCGGTCATCCCAAACCCCAACTTGCCCTAAAGTAAGATAGTCGTCAGAAAATAGATTGGTGTAGCCATTACTCACGCTATCATCTTTACCAAGATAGGCTCTGACTTTACCTGTTTCATCTTGACCAAGATAGAATTGTAAGCCGTGAAACACTCCAGAATAATATTTAATAATTTCTGGTAAAAAAGCTATCTGTGAAGTAACCGAACCAATGCGACTTTCTAAATTCCAAGTTCCACCTTTTAATGGGTTGCCCACCTGATGTTTTGAAGCAGCAATATTGGCTCCAGTTAGTTGATGTAAAAGTTGGATAAAGTTATTCGATTTACTGGCAATATTACAACTATAGAGCAATAGATCGACAATTCCCCATTCTTGGAGATATCCAGTATATTTGGGGAGATTTTGCTCGGTTATAGGTGTTTTTCCTAGATATAAAATACCAGGATCGCCATGACAAACAATGTGCAAACTATTAGTTGGATAGTCAGATAAAAGTTGGGTAATTTGTTCTATACCGTCACGGTTAGGGTCAATTAAAACAACTTTTGTTTGTGGAGTAACTCCTACAGCTAACTGGCGATAATTTTCTACTCTAGTATCAATTACCATTAATCTTTTTTGCTGTTGGACTTGCTCTAATTTTTGAAACCTTAACCAAAGGATTGCAACCGAATATGAAAAAAAAGGTCTTTATCCTTGATACCAACGTTATTCTGCAT
>NZ_JAAHGT010000472.1 GCF_010672385.1 Okeania sp. SIO2F4 | reverse complement strand
TAATTATTTATCCTGTAGGTTGGGTTGAGGAACCGAAACCCAACATATAGGAATCAGGAATGATTTTGATAGAATTTAAGAACGACTAAGATAAATCAAAACCCTTTTATATTCTGACTCCTGTAGTGGCGATTCGCGAATCGCCCCTACGACTTCTGACTCCTAATTAGCACTAAAATATCACAACTGAAATATGATTACTATATATAGGTTTTTGTTGGGTTGCGAGATACGCTTAACCCAATCTACAAAAGCTAGGAGTTTTATCAATTTTCCCCCATTATACTAACTTTATTTGTAAGCATTTAGCTATTAGCTGTCAACTCTCAGCTTTTTAATAAATGTAGTAAGAATTAGTTTAACTTCTACTACATTTTTAATCAGAGAATTGAAGCATAAAACCGACGAATTTGAGTTTTCAATCCATATAATTAAATCCAATCAAGCTGATAGCTGACTGCTGAATGCTAAATGCTTTTTATTCCACTACTTTTTTCTCTTGCTCATTTAAACTAATTTTCACATCCTTATCAGACTTTTCTGAAGCTTTTGTCAACTCAAAAATTGGCGGCTCTAAGTCAGGAATAGGTACTTCAAAACCTGGTGGTAAAGGTGGAAGTTGTGGTAAACCAGAACCTAATTCTTTAGTCTGTTTCAACAATTCATTAATACTAACTTCTGGTACAGGTGGTATTTCTGTCACTTTCAATGCTGTCATCAAATTCACTAAGGCAAATTCAACATGACTATCTGGGTTTTTCGCTACCCATCCATCTTTTGTTAACTGTCGCATTTCAAAATGTAAGTGGGGACCTGTAGACATTCCTGTATTACCAACTCGCCCAATAACTTCACCCTGTTGTACATACTCTCCTGGTTTCACAAAGATTTCTGATAAGTGACCATAGAGAGTTTCCAATGATTTTCTCTGGTGGTCTAGCACAACAGTCACACCATAACCACCTAACCAGTCAGCGATCGCTACTTGACCTGCATAAGTGGCAACTACTGGAGTTCCGGTTGGTGCGCCTAAGTCTGTTCCGGTGTGAAATTTTTTATAACCTAATATTGGATGTTCTCTCCAACCAAATAATGAGGTGATGGGTGCTGGGATAGATAGAGGAAATATTAACCGGGTATTACCATTTCCGGGTACTGCGGGAGGTCGCATGGTACGTTTATAATAAGCTAAACCTGACTGTGACATGGGGTTATGAAATAATCCCTGCACTTGAGCTGGCAATACTGCTGCGACTTCTACTCCTTGAGAATAGTTTGAGTAGTATGGAGCATAGGAGGTGCTCGAGTAATAACCACTTTGACTGGAAGATGAATTTGAGTAGTAACTTGTTTGACTATAACCAGAAGAACCTGAATAATAACTATTGTTGGAAGAATAATAGCTATTATCGTAAGAGGAATTTTGGTAGCTATTTTGAGAATAATAATTTTGCTGAGTTCCACCATTCCAAGAATTATTAGATGAAGTTTGAGCAGGAGCACTCCAATTATTCGTTGCGGTACTTGCACTCCAGTTATTAGTCTGAGTAGGGGCGCTCCAATTATTATTATTTTCCGCGACAGCACTCCAATTTTTATTACTTGTTGGATATTGAGCAACTTCTCCTGTGGAACGTTCTGAGAAAACTACTGTACTTGGTGCTTCATAACTGTCAGTTGCGCCGACTTTGTAATTTGTGTCATCTATATAAGCATTAGTCGAACCATCATAATAAAGTTTCTCAGGTTTTGGTAATGTTAGGGGTGGTAAATCATTTTTTGGTTTCTTTGAGAGGTTAAGGTTAGTATTAGTCGGAGGTGCTACATATAAACTTTTAGGTAAATAGATAGTATTGTCTGGTTCTGGTTCCGGTTCCGGTTCATAGGTTGGTGTTGGTTGGGAATAATAAGGTTCCGGTTCGTAATAACTTGGTGCTGGTTGAGAATAGTAAGATGGTTCCGGTTCGTAATAACTTGGCGCTGGTTGAGAATAATAAGGTTCCGGTTCCGGTTCGTAATAATAAGGTTCAGAATAACTAGGTGAAGCAGAGTAATATGGTTCGGGTTCGTAGTAGGGTTGAGAATAATAAGGTTCCGGTTCGTAATAACTTGGTGCTGGTTGAGAATAATAAGGTTCTGGTTCGTAATATGGCGCGGGCGAATAGGATGGTGTTGGTTCGTAGTAGGGTTCTGGTGAATAGGATGGTGCTGAATAAGATGTTTGGGGAGAATAATTATCTACTGGAGCGGGTTGATATGATGGTTCATAGTCATAGACTTCTATTTCCAAAACCATCTCGGCTAAAACTATACCTCTACTCAGCATCCCTAAACTAGCTAGACAACAACCTAGCTGCATGAGTGATTTGTGAGTCAGAAGTTTGGTCTGAATCAAGTTTTGCTTTTGGTTCTGCTCTGGAGTTGTTTCTTGTGGTTGGGTGTTGGACTCAACCGATCGGTTTTGGTTTTCTAGCGACATTATCTCCTGCTCTATAAAAGTGATACAAAGCGCCACATAAAGTGACAATAGTCATGTTTACTTCCTGCTTCTACTGAGGCCGTCGGCGGTTACTCATCCACAGGCATTGACGATCAAGCCGACCGCATCTCTTGAGTGCGTCTTGCATTCTGAGGTCTCCTCAGAATTAAGCACTCGCTTTTTTAAATTAATACTTGCGTTTAAATCTCTATCTATTGACAAGCCACACTCTGGACAATTATAAGTCCTTAGATTTAATGGCATATCTTGGACATGACCACAGTTAGAACAAGTCTTTGATGATGGAAAAAATCTATCTTCTACTACTAGCTCACAACCGTACCATTGGCACTTATATCCAAGCTGTCTTCTAAATTCATAAAAGCACTGTCTACTTATAGATTTGGCTAATTTGTCGTTGGCTAACATACCCCTGACATTCAAATCTTCAATGACAACAGTGCCGTGGTTCTTGGCTAAGTATGTTGTCAGTTTATGAAGTGCGTCTTTACGGATGTTAGCTACTCGTCTATGCAATACCGCTATCTTAAGTTGCGCCTTTTTCCAGTTAGCAGAACCAATTATTTTATTACGGTTCAGGTATTGTAGTCTAGATAGCTTATCTTCAAATTTCTTGTAAGACTTAGCTCCTTCAAATACAACTCCCGTGCTTAAAGTTGCTAAGGTTTTTACTCCTAGATCTACACCTACAACTTCTGTCTTTTTAGGTGTTGGAGTTGGAGTATAGGAGTAGCTACAACTTAAGTACCAATCACCTGCTTGTCTACTAATGGTTACTTTTTGAGTTGTTGCTTCAATAGGTTCATAAGTTTTGATAATACCAATAACAGGTAATTTATGATTCCATCCATTTAATTCTATTGGTTTTCCACCACGATCAATTGTGAAAGAATCAGACCTACCTTTCTTCTTAAACTTTGGGTATTTACCTAGCCCTTGAAAAAACCGCTTAAATGCTTCACCTAAGTTCAGGAAAGCGTATTGATAAACCCTAGAAGACAAGTTCTTCATCCAAGGATAAAGAGGTTTTGTCTGATTAGTAAAAACTTCTCTAAGCTTACGGCCGTTAGGTTTGTAACCATCTTTATATGCCTGATTCCATAGACTTAAGCCCCAGTTATAACACCATCTACCATAGCCTGCGTGTTGAGCCAAAAGGGTTTTTTGTTTGTTATTCAGTTTGAGCTTGGTTCTGACGGATTTCATCTATCCATGAGCGTAGTTTATCTAATTATATAAATAGTATAATTTTTAACGGATGTATTATATCATTGTTCTTTGATATTGATAAATCAAATATCAAGTTTTTTCTACTGCGGAAAAACGACCAGATGTATTTCAATTTCTCCCCTACTCCCTTACTCCCTTACTAACTTGGCCATAGCCCAGACTGATCGTACCTGGTTTTAGGTATATTTCTGAGGACAATATTTGAGACTGAGTATTTAAGGTCCCTGAGTCTGGGTTAATTTTGACTTTTAACTCCCCACTATTTGTTACTCCTACAATTTTGCCAAGACGATTTTCTACTAATACTTCCTGCCCCATATTTATTAGTAGTTGAGTATAGCCAGGTAAAATACTTTCTATTCCTAAGTCTAAAAGTTGTTTAATGGCAGAGTCTAGTCCGTGAAAGACTATTGCAGCTAACATTTCTAGAGAAGATATTTCTGTTTGGCACTGGTTTCTATAATAGCTTTGCAGATTAATGCCTCTGTCTGGCACAGAATTAGCCCAGTTTATCCCAATACCAATTACTGCGGTCGAAATTTTTTTCTTGTTTATCCTGGTTTCTGTGAGGATGCCGCCTAATTTTCGATTTTCTAGGATTAAGTCGTTAGGCCATTTAATTTTTACTGGTACACCATAATCTTCCAAACTTGAAGCTATACCCCAAGCTGTTGATAAGGTTAGTTGTGGGGTTTGGGATATTGATATGTTGGTGGCGACTGACATATATAGTCCGCCGATGGTTGATTTCCAATTTCGTCCCCATTGTCCGCGCCCTGATGTTTGTTGGGTGGCTATGACTATGGTTCCTGGTGATGCTCCTGAGTCAATTAGTTGCCAGAGAGTTTGGTTTGTTGAGGGGAGGGTTGAAAAAGTGTGGAGATGATTTTGGTTTGAGGGGGTCAATATATCGGAAGTTCTAATTCTCTGGATATTTGATAGGGAGTTGATGAATTTTTGTTGATTAAATTCTGACAATTTTTTTACTAGATATTTTTTATGGCTCTGTAAGATTTTGACAGATTATTTTACTGAAATTTTCTCTTCTATATGCGGATAGAGCAATGGTCATTTCATTTCCTGAAGCACTCACAGATGGATGATGAAATTTTCCTTCTATTGCGGATAGAGCAATAGTAATTTCATTCCCTGAGGCACTCACAGATGGATGATGAAATTTTCTTCTATTGCGGATAGAGCAATAGTAATTTCATTCCCTGAAGCACTCACAGATGGATGATGAAATTTTCTTCTATTGCGGATAGAGCAATAGTAATTTCATTTCCTGAAGCACTCACAGATGGATGATGAAATTTTCTTCTATTGCGGATAGAGCAATAGTAATTTCATTTCCTGAAGCACTCACAGATGGATGATGAAATTTTCTTCTATTGCGGATAGAGCAATAGTAATTTCATTTCCTGAAGCACTCACAGATGGATGATGAAATTTTCTTCTATTGCGTATAGAGCAATAGTAATTTCATTTCCTGAAGCACTCACAGATGGATGATGAAATTTTCTTCTATTGCGTATAGAGCAATAGTAATTTCATTTCCTGAAGCACTCGAAGATGGATGATGAAATTTCCTGAAGCACTCACAGATGGATGATGAAATTTTCCTTCTATTGCGGATAGAGCAATAGTAATTTCATTCCCTGAAGCACTCGAAGATGGATGATGAAATTTTCTTCTATTGCGGATAGAGCAATAGTAATTTCATTCCCTGAGGCACTCTAAATTAGAGATGGATGACTATGAAAAAAATTCCTAGTGCAGCATAGTCGGGAAGGATGTGACAATAATAATCAAAACTACAAACAATAATTTTGATTCTAATGACTATAGTCAGCTCTGATTCACAAAAATTAAACAAATACTACCAAGCTTTGAGTAAAAATGATATAACTTGGCATTGGCAAGAATGGCAAGGACTACCTTACCTAACCTGTAGCCTTTTACAAAATTGGCCTCATGGTTTTTTTACTCACCATTTTTCCCCTAGCACACCGACAGAATTAATAGATGTATTACATCCCTCTGCTGAGGTATATCGTGTCAAGCAAGTACATGGCAATACTGTACTTACAGCAGGGAAATCTACTCTTGAAACTGAACCAACTTATGCCGAAGCTGATGGTCTATTAACTGAAAAAGCTCAACAAGCAGTTTGGATCTGTACTGCTGACTGTGTTCCTGTTCTAATTGCTGACCAAAAAACCGGACAAGTAGCAGCTGTTCATGCCGGGTGGCGTGGTACTGCTGCAAAAATTGTTCCGGTGGCATTGGCAGGTTTTGAGGCCCACGGCAGTCAATTATCTGATTTGTTGGTTGTGCTTGGCCCTGCTATTGCTGGAGAGGTTTATCAAGTCTCTGAAGAGGTGGCAGCTCAAGTGGGGGTGACTATTTTTCCTGAAACAGGGAAGGCAAGTATTGAAGATATTTTACATTTTCTGGATCTTTTGCCAAATTCGCCAATTTTACCCGATCCTGAACCGGGAAAAGTTCGCTTGGATGTTCGTTTGGTCAATATCTTACAATTGGAACAATTAGGTATTGGTAATCAACAGGTGGCGATCGCTCCTTATTGTACTTATCAACAACCGGACTACTTTTTCTCTTATCGGCGCGAAAAACAGAAAAAGGTGCAGTGGTCAGGAATAGTTAGTGGCTAAGATTAAGTCAGAAGTAAGTATCTGGTGTTAACGAAGTCAGAAGTTAGAAGTTAGAAGTTAGAAGTTAGAAGTTGGAAGTCAAATTCTTACTTTGTTACGCGTGATAAAACTAGAAAAAATATTTAACTGATAACTGATTTATACCACTACCAAATTTTCTTCTTTGTCTACTTTCCTCCATTGTCTTCCAAGTAAGTCTCTCAGCTCATCATTTCAAAATTGATAGACCACTACCTATTTAATTACTAAATAAATAGGTTTTTGGCACAAGAAACTCTAGTTCTGAGATTACTTTTTTTATGTAACCAAAATCAAATACTTTTGTAGCAAAGCTCTGCCTTTTGTATCTTGAAATCATTTTTTTGTTTTCCTTTGTGTTAACCTCAGACTTGAGAATTTGTTTTTTAATAGCTGGTAAAATAATGTCAAGCATTAAGATTATTCAGTAATTTATGCAGATATTAAGTAGTCAAGCAAGTCAAGCAAAATTAATTGTATATTTGATGGTCAGGTTAAGTAGGTAGGTAAAATTATTTTTAGATATACTGCTATAAGTGTAGAAGTATATTTTTTGTTCCCTGTTCTTAGTTAAGCTGTTCTCTGCCGATCAAGAAATAAGGTCTCAAGCCTCCCCTTTCCAGGGAATAAAAAAGGAAATTTCGGATTTCTAGCCGACTGCTTCAGCGGTCGGTACTGATAACTGATAACTGATAACTGATAACTGAAATGACCAATGTTAAATTAATTTTGCACAGGTACTTATTTGTAGAGTTAACTAGGCATATTTCTGGAAAAGTGGATAAGATTAAAATACTATAATTAAATATTGTGTCACAGTTTAAAAGATTATTGTGCGACTCGTTGGCCACTAAACTAGGAAACTAGGTATAAATGGCCGTTCCAAGTCAATACATGAGGATCACCTCGACTTGTGAATAACTCTTATTACCTTGGTGGTGAAATTCCACCCACCCTGTT
>NZ_JAAHGT010000471.1 GCF_010672385.1 Okeania sp. SIO2F4 | reverse complement strand
TAGACTCTGAATAAATATATATTCTGTAAGAATAATAACATCAAAATACCAATAATTAAAATTTCTTTGAGAAATTATCAAAGAACAATACAACAGCATTACTGTTAGGGTAGGGGATATTGTTAGCTTAATTAGCAAATCATAATCAAGTTAATTTAAGTCAGCAAACAAATAGTTAAGCCAAGTAGTAAATCAAATTAGGTCGATACTACTAGACTCCAAAATGATTATTGCCATTACCAGTTCAAATCAAAAGTATTTAATTCTGATTTTCCATGAAAAACATATATACAACTAAAAATACCTTTGCCATTACAACTCCCCTTTACTACGTCAACGATTTACCACATATAGGCAGTGCTTATACCACTATTGCCGCCGATACGGTAGCTCGTTTTCAAAGGCTACAAGGTAAATCAGTGCTGATGATTACTGGTACAGATGAGCATGGCCAGAAAATTCAAAGAACAGCTCAGAACAAAGGAAGGTCTCCTAAAGAACACTGTGACTCAGTAGTTACAGGATTTGAATCTCTTTGGCAACAGCTAAATATTCAGTATGACCGTTTTAGTCGTACTACTGCATCCAACCACGAACAAATTGTTAAAGAATTTTTCCAAAGAGTTTGGGATCGAGGCGATATCTACTTAAGTCAGCAACAAGGATGGTATTGCGTATCTTGTGAAGAATTTAAAGAAGAGCGCGAACTTCTAGAAGATAAATATTGTGCTATTCATACTAACCAAAAAGTAGAATGGCGCGATGAGCAAAACTACTTCTTTCGTCTCTCCAGGTATCAGGAACAACTACAAGCTTTCTACCAAGAAAGGCCAGAATTTATTCAACCCGAAAGCCGTCGGAATGAAGTCTTAAGCTTTGTCAATCAAGGATTACAAGACTTTTCAATCTCTAGAGTTAATGTGGATTGGGGCTTTCAACTACCTATCGATCCCAACCATACCATATATGTTTGGTTTGATGCTCTATTAGGTTATGTCACAGCCCTTTTAGATCCTGATAGTGAACCCACTCTAGAGAATGCTTTATCAAAATGGTGGCCGATTAATCTGCATCTAATTGGGAAAGATATATTACGTTTCCATGCTGTTTATTGGCCAGCAATGCTAATGTCAGCAGATTTACCTCTGCCTGGCGGTGTATTTGGACATGGATTTTTGACCAAAGATGGCAAGAAGATGGGTAAATCCTTAGGTAATACTTTAGACCCTTTTGAATTAATCCAAAAGTACGGCTCTGATGCAGTTCGTTATTATTTTCTCAAGGAAATCGAATTTGGAGTTGATGGTGATTTTAGTGAAACCCGCTTTATTAATGTCCTAAATGCTGACTTAGCAAACGACTTGGGGAATTTACTAAATCGTACCCTGAAAATGGCTCATAAATACTTTAATGGTCAAATTCCTAATATTAATGGTGAGGAAATAGAAGTTACTCATCCACTTAAAACAATAGGCATTAGTTTGGGCGAAGAAGTTACTCAAGCTTACGCCTCTTTAGCTTTTAGTCAAGTTTGTGAAGCCGTATTGGTTTTAGTTAGAACCTGCAATAAATATATAGACGAAACTGCTCCGTGGAGTTTATATAAACAGGGTCAATTAGAAGCCGTAGCAGAAGTGTTATATTCTGTGTTGGAGTCTGTTAGATTAGCAGCTTATCTTTTATCACCGATCATTCCAAATATTAGCAATGCTATCTATCAGCAACTAGGTTTCTCAAATGATTTTAACGATAAATCAGTAATTAATAGTTCAGAAACTTTTGTCAAACAAGTAAGTTGGGGCGCTCTACCAGGAAATCAAATTCTGGGGCAACCTCAACCTGTTTTTCAAAGACTAGAACTGATAGAAACTGTTGCTTAAAAAGCTAATCGTAACTATTTTTTTTCAAATTACATACGCTGTTTTTCTCTGAAAAATTATCTCTGATTAAGAATTAAATTTCTTTATTTCATAAAAAAACTGAGGTTAAAAACCATGTTGAATCATCAACAAATACAAATAGAGTGTAATGAAATATTTACACCAGAACAAGTTCTAGAAAATCGTGGCAAAGTAGCTATTTTTATTGATGGGTCTAACTTATTTTATGCTGCTTTGCAGTTAGGAATTGAGATAGATTATACGAAACTTCTTTCTCGTCTTACAGGAGGTTCTCGTCTCCTACGTTCCTTTTTCTACACTGGAGTAGATCGTACTAATGAAAAACAGCAAGGGTTTTTGTTGTGGATGCGTCGTAATGGTTATCGGGTCATTTCTAAAGACTTAGTACAGTTACCTGATGGTTCTAAAAAAGCTAATCTGGATGTAGAAATTGCTGTTGATATGATGGCTTTAGTAGGTTCTTATGATACTGCTGTATTAGTTAGTGGAGATGGAGATTTAGCTTATGCTGTAGATGCTGTTAGTTATAGAGGTGTTAGGGTTGAAGTGGTTAGTCTTAGAGCTATGACTAGCGATAGTTTAATTAATGTTTCTGACCGTTATATAGACCTGGAACAAATTAAAGAAGACATTCAAAAAACTTCAAAATCTCCTAGCTATACCTATCGTCCTCTATCAGCTATAGGCTTGATGGATGAACATGATTAAGGATAAGATTTGGTCTAATTTAACTTAGAAAATTTGTCAAATTTTAGAACAATAATTAATTTAAAAGTGGAGTAAATTTTTTTTGAGTTTAGTGAATTAATACCTAGAGCATTTTTCTGTCTAGATTTGAGAATTAAATTAGAGCAAAAATTAAATATTACTTAACTACAAGGAAAGTCGGAAAAACTGAGCATTATTCAAGTGAAAGCTGGAAAAATTTGTGCTTATGATGAAAAACTTTCCTTGAGTCTTTTTTGAAGATATAGCATTTATCAAATATAGCAGTCCTATTTTATTTGTGTATAAAAAACTTACCGCTTTTAGGGAACAGGGAACAGGGAACAGGGAACAGGGAACAGGCAGGAGTTTCATTTTTTTTATCTACTTTTTAATTTGTCACAACCTATTTAGGATTGCTATAGATAATACCAATTCTCAAAAATTTTCCTATAGTTGGAAGCTAGCAAAAATAACTTTCCTTCATAACCGAAGTTACTAAATATTCAGTATTTACTCCAACAAATAATATTTAGAAATATAAAACCCTAGTATAGGAAAGTTTATGGTAATTGGTATAAGGTGCAAAAGTTTTGGATTTTTTAGAGTCGGAATTCCTATATACCAAATTCAAAAAAGATATTTACAGTAAAATTAGGATAAAACTGTTAGTAAATTTGCTACTGACATGAAGCTATACCAGAAGTTATGGTACTACGCAAATAGGGCACAGACATTTATGGATATGCGACCCCTCGCTGTTGCACGGCGCATCTGATACTCAAACACCTTTTATGGATTACTTCTGATATCATGTTCGGTTAATTAGTGATTAAAAAAATTTCTTCTCCTAATACCTTCTTTCTCCCTCCTAACTCCTGTACGTCGCCAATCCGACGGCTCTCTTACCTGACTCCTGAGTTCTCCCTAATTATTTTTAACTGTTCATCCGGACATAATATTACTTTTGACTTGCGCATAGCGCTATACCCTCGAAAGCATAAAAACAATTCCATGACTTAAAATAAGCTTATTAAGTCAATTGTGGAGTTGTTTTACTCTGATATAAGGGACTTCCAAATAAAAAATTATCCCATTAACTATGAAAATAAGGAAGTAGGGGCGAAGAGCGAATCGCCCGTACGGGAATAGGGAAGAAATTGAAAAAGTAAGGGAGTAGGGAGTAACCAGTCAGGATATAGTACATAAGTAGAGTACAAAAATTGGGATAATTTATTTTCTGCTATTCCCTAAAAGAAGTGTATAAAATGTGTATCTCTTGGCTCCTGACTCTTACCAACCAATACTTTGTAGCAATATTTTTTTAAACTGTTATTAGAGACTGAATGTATCAGTAAATCTAAAAAAGGGAATAGAGATTAGAGAACAGGGAATAGGGAATATTTGGGAGCCTAGAATACACAACTATTAGCCAGCAGAAGATATTCCTGAAATATTGACTAAAATATAGCTAGTTTTCTCATAGTGAAGACTTTTCCAATTAGCCATAAATATAAATTAATCCTATCGGTTAAAGCCTTAATATTTTGTTGAAAAACATTCTCTTATATAAAATCCGGTTATATAATATATGTTGATAATTCTATAATTACTTCAATCTCCCCACACTCCCCACACTCAACTATATAATAAGTATTCAATCGGATTTGATATTATACCTCTGGTAAAAGTAAAAATTAATTTTTTTCTGCCTTGTTTTAATCCTTTGATATCCTGTTATTTCCCTATTTTTTATTGCCTATTACCTATTGCCGACTGATACAATAATTATATTGAGAAACACGAGCTGAACATAATTGACTTTGTATGACAACACACAATAATTATTTTTCCCATTCAAAAAAATTATCAATCTCTTTATTAATCTTAGTAACTTTACTTCTAGGAATAACAGCTTGTAATCAACAAGATAAAACTCAAGAAAATATCTCAGAACAACCTATTCCTAATCAAACACCAGAAAGTGATTTAACCTTAAATGACGTTACTCTTGAAGAAGCATCTGAATCAGGTGAAATGTTATGGAGGGTAAAATCTAAACAAGCTTCGTATGTCAAAGATCAAGAATTAGTGAGAGTAACTAAACCTGAAGGTGAATTGTTTCGAGATGGAAAATTAGCCTATAAAATTACTGCATTGCAAGGAGAAGTATATCAAGATGGAAACAAAATTTTACTGATAGAAGAGATAGAAGTATATGACATCCAAAATCAAATAACTATCAGAGGACAACAATTAGAATGGTTGACTGAACCAGGAATTATTATTGTTCGCAACAATATAACAGGTAGTAACAAACAGATACAAGCATCAGCTCAAACGGCAAAAGTTATTAGTCTAGAAAAAAGAATAGAGTTCTATGGTCAAGTAGTTGCTATGTTCAAAGAACCTGTAATGAAAATACAAACAGACCAATTGTTTTGGCAGATAGATCAAAAAAAAATGATTGCTAATCAACCAATAAAAATAGAAGAATTACAAGATAAAAAAGTTATTGGTAGTGCTTATGGTGACGAATCAGAATTAAATTTAGAAAATCAAATAGTTACTCTAAAGAAAAATGTACAGGTGCTCCGAACCAATCCAAAATTACAAATAAGTAGCGATTTGATGATTTGGAATATGCCACAAGATTTGATTGATTCACCAGGACCTATAACAGTATTAGAACAAGGAGAAAAAGTAGTTTTACAAGCAAATAAAGGTCAAGGAAATTTTCAGAACAATACTTTTGTTTTATCAGGAGATGTCATTGGTGTTGGGCAAGAAAATCAAGCTCAATTAAATAGCGATCGCCTAACTTGGTATTTGAAAAATCAAACTTTTGAAGCAGAAGGTAATGTATTTTATCGTCAAGTCGATCCACCATTTAATGTTAGAGGTCCTCGAGCAGTGGGGCAACTCAAAAATGAGACAGTTATTATTCAAGGTGGTAATAGTAATGTAGTAACAGAAATTATTCCTCAGTAGAGAATAAGTAAGAAGGAAGAAGGACTAAATATTGATTGAAAAAAAATGGGAAAAATGAATGAATTGGAACAGCTATTTTTAAGCATATCCTATCAAGATGTACTTTTTTGTAGCATTCTTTTTTCAGGCGTTGGTGAATCAAACTATGGATTAAGATATTTGGGTAGGGCTATTTCATTCTAATTTCTGACTTTTTGTGCATTAATAAAAATATGCCTTTTCAAGGATTGAAGGTTAATCAACCAATATCTGCTAGTAAAATCCTCGCTAGATTCCAGAATGAAATAGCCCTGGATATTTGGGTGTTGCATTCTGTCTTACTATATTAATTATAAATACTCCAAAAACTACTTGATCCTGTTACTAAATAGTAGGGACGTTGCATGCAACGTCTCTATTGCAAGAGTGCCTATTCCCTACTTAATAAGCATGAAAATCATAGCTAAATTCACCAACGCCTTTTTTCAAAGTGGTATAATATATCATTGACATCCTCCCGACATCAAATCATAGATTATGATGCGGGATTCCTATCGATCAAATAAAAGATTAACTTTTCGGTGCGCTCGCACAATATCACCAAAACAATGGGATCATACCCTTTGCCTAGAAAATCTTAATCATTTCTACAAAATTACTAAGCAGTTGTGAAAACATATCCCCTACAAACACCCCATAGTGGCTATCACTGGGATGGTAGCGATCGCCGTTTTTTTGAAGGTTGGTATTATCGAGTCACCCTACCAGAAGAAAAACAAACTTTCGCCTTCATGTACTCCATAGAAGATCCTATCGGTGGTAAACCTTATAGTGGTGGTGGCGCTCAAATTCTTGGTCAAAATGATGAATATCTCTGTAGGACTTTCCCAGATGTGAAAAAATTTTGGGCAACCCCGGAGGTTCTAGAATTAGGTCATTGGGGACGAACAAATTTAACAGGTCCAGTTGGGTATTTAGATCCACAAGTATTTGAGAAGCGAATCGAACAAGGGTATCAAGCTACTGCTACTTGGCATCAAGGAGTTCTCTCCGATCCAGGAACAAATAATTATTGTCGTTGGCAATATGAAACACAACCTATATATGGTTGGGGAAACCCAGATGCAGAACAACAGTCAACTGCTGGTTGGCTGTCATTTTTACCAATTTTTGAGCCTGGATGGCAAATATTAATGGCTCATGGTTTGGCTACTGGTTGGATAGAATGGAATGGAAATATCTACAAGTTTACTAATGCGCCAGCCTACAGTGAGAAAAATTGGGGTGGCGCTTTTCCGAAAAAATGGTTTTGGTTGAACTGTAATAGTTTCTATGACAAATCAGATTTAGCTTTAACTGCTGGTGGTGGTAAGCGAGGAGTATTGTGGTGGATGGAAGAAGTGGCATTGGTGGGTATTCATTACCAAGGGAAGTTTTATGAGTTTGTACCGTGGAATTCTGAGGTACATTGGCAAATTCAGCCTTGGGGAGAATGGCAAATGCAGGCCAAAAATGATTTATTTGAGGTGGAGCTGACTGCTACTACTAACTGTTCCGGTACACCTTTACGGGCACCGTCAGAACAGGGATTAATATTTTTGTGTCGAGATACTATGCGGGGAAATTTAACTTTGAAGTTAAGGGAAGTTAGGGATGGTTATTCAAAGTTAATTTTGGAGGCACGGAGCGATCTGTGTGGGTTAGAAGTTGGTGGGGAATCTTGGGAGCAACCTTGGGTTAAGTGATATTTATAGCTTTAAACTATCAGATCAAGTCATTTCAGTTATTAGATATCTCCAAAAAAGAGGGAGT
>NZ_JAAHGT010000470.1 GCF_010672385.1 Okeania sp. SIO2F4 | reverse complement strand
AGTCGTGCTGATGAATTCTGGGCAGTACAAAATATAAATATAGAAATAGAAAGAGGGCATACTTTAGGAATTGTGGGGCGGAATGGTTCAGGAAAAAGTACCCTTTTACAAATAATTGTGGGAACTCTAACACCAACAACAGGAAAAGTCAAAGTTCAAGGGAGAATTTCTGCACTACTAGAACTTGGCAGTGGATTTAATCCAGAATTTACAGGTAGACAAAACGTTTTTTTTAACGGTCAGTTATTAGGATTAAAAACATCAGAAATAGAAGCAAAATTTGACAAAATTGCTAGTTTTGCCGATATTGGTGATTTTATTGACCAACCTGTAAAAACTTATTCTAGTGGAATGTTTGTTAGGTTAGGATTTGCTGTAGCTACCAGTGTAGATCCAGATATTTTAGTGGTTGATGAAGCACTTTCAGTAGGAGACGAAGCATTTCAAAGAAAATGTTTTGCTCGTATTCAAGACATTCAAGAAAGAGGAGGTACAATTTTATTTGTTTCTCATGCAGCTTCAACAATTGTACAGCTTTGTGATTCAGGAATTTTGATGGATCGTGGCGAAATGTTACTTTATCATACTCCTAAATATGTAGTTTCTAAATATCAAAAGTTAATCTATGCTTTCCCTGATAAAATTCATTCAATAAGGGAAGAAATTCGTCAAATTCCTAATTTAACTATTCAGGATTTATTTGATGATGAGGAGACAGATGAATCAACATCTCAATCGCAACAAAATAGTGAAAATCAAAGTCAAGATCGGATTGCAGAATCAACAGAATATGAAGAAATTTATGACCCCGAGATGATACCCTCAAATACCGTACATTATCCTAATAAGGGGGCAGAAATTATTGACCCCCATATTATTACTTTGGATGGTAAAAGGGTAAATCATTTAATTAGTCGCCGGGAATATTACTATACATACAGAGTAAAGTTTATTAATTCCACATCTAAGGTTAGGTTTGGAATGTTGATAAAAACTCTGAGTGGTTTTGACTTGGGTGGAGCATCTTTACATGGTTATACTAAATCAGTAGAATATATTGCAGCACAACAAACAGTTATAGTTAAGTTTAAGTTCAAATGTTTACTAAATCCTGGTGTATATTTTTTAAATGCTGGAGTTGTAGGAATGGCAGAGGATCATCTGACGTATTTATCCCGTTGCATTGACATTGCTATGTTTAGAGTTCAACATTATAGTGATTCATGCGGCACAGGTGTCGTTGACTTTTTAATAGAACCTAGATTAATAATGAATAATGGATAATTGATAATGAAAATATCTCTAATTATCAATTATTAATTACCTCTAATTAAAACCATCGGATTAAATCAAGTACGGAAATATTATTTTTGCTCTCCTTTTCCTCCTTCTAGCTAATAGCTGAATGCTTAATTCCGAAACTATTGCCGATTTCCCATTCCCTATTCCCTAAAGAAACAAAAATGAAAAATATCTCTAATTATCAATTATTAATTACCTCTAGTTCAAACCATCGGATTAAATCAAGTACGGAAATATTATTTTTGCTCTCCTTTTCCTCCTTCTAGCTAATAGCTGAATGCTTAATTCCGAAACTATTGCCGATTTCCCATTCCCTATTCCCTAAAGAAACAAAAATGAAAAATATCTCTAATTATCAATTATTAATTACCTCTAGTTCAAACCATCGGATTAAATCAAGTACGGAAATATTATTTTTTGTCTCCTTTTCCTCTTTCTAGCTAATAGCTGAATGCTTAATTCCGAAACTATTGCCCATTGCCCATTGCCTATTCCCTATTCCCTATTCCCTAAATAAACAAATATGAATGCTGAAAAAAAAGATTTCAATAATAAGTTAATTATAGATAATTTTATTCAAGACCAAACTAGAAATCCTGAAAAAATCAACCTTAAAATTCATCCACAAGATGAAATGTATCTCTATGCTTTGAAAAATACAAATGGCAGGAAAGATGAAGCATTACTACGATATTTTTCTAATGGCAAAAGAATCTTAGATGCAGTTAAACAAATTGTAGAATGGTATTTTGATGGCTTTGAAAATATATCCTCTTTTCTAGATTTTGCTAGTGGTTATGGGCGTTTTAGTAGATTTTTGCTTCAGGAAATACCGATCGATAAAATATGGGTTTCGGATATTTATCCTGGAGCAGTAGAATTTCAAAAACAAGAGTTTAGTGTTGCAGGGATAGTTTCAACTAATGCTCCTGAAGATTATCAAATAAATCAAAAATTTGACTGTATTTTTGCCTGTTCTTTTTTTAGTCACACTCCCCAAAAAACTTTTACTGGTTGGTTAGAAAAGTTATATAGTTGCTTGACTGAAAACGGCATATTAATCTTCAGTACCCATGATTTATCTTTAATGACTATAGAGACAGATGTAGAAGCAGAAGAAATTTATTTTACTCCAGAAAGTGAAAGTCTTTTTCTCAAAACTGAAGATTATGGAGTTACTTATGTAGGGGAGAAATGGGTAGGTAAAGTTATTCAAAAAGTGACTCAGGGAAAGGGAAAATGGCATCGAATTAAAAGAGGTCTTTGTGGATATCATGATTTATATATTGTCTGGAATAATTTGGAAGGAAGAAGGAAGAAGGAAGAAGTCTTTATAAAGTCAGAAGTCAGAAGTCAGAAGTTAGAAGTTGGAAAGCAAGAAGCACTTACAAATTTAGAATTCGGAATTCAGAAGTCAGAAGTTAAAAAGAAGGAGGTTGAAAGTAAGAAAGAAAAAGTTGGGGAACAAATAGATGAATTATTAAACTTTCATTGTCATCCTGATGGAGGTTGCAAACAAATTAAAATGACAGGGACAGGAGACATTTATTTAGAGGGATGGGCAGCAGATATTAATCCAGAAGAAAAGGTAGAAAAAATATTAGTTTTAGCAAATGGAAAGGAAGTCGGAAGCTGTTGCCCAAAGCATGAAGGTCAAAGTCAAAGATATGAATGGTCATGTACTATTAATAGTCAAAATTTATCAGCAGATGACATTATACTGGTGAAAATTATTAATAACTTTAACTTAGAAAGAGTAGTTAATATTTCTCCCGTTAATAACATCGCATTACTACCACCAAGTCATCTATTACTAAGAATAAGTGGCAACCCCAGTACTAAAGCTTTTATTAGTTCATTTGACGATCTTAGATATACAGTAAAAAATTATCTCCAAATAGCAGGATTTAATTTTAATCAATTTGAGAATATACTAGATTTTGGCTGTGGAGTAGGACGTTATTTAATGGCATTTGAACCTGAACTTTTGCCAAATCAAAAACTTTTTGGTTGTGACGTTTTTGCTGAATGTGCTGAATGGTGTCAAGAAAATATTAAATTTGCTACGGTCAAACATAACGATATTCAACCACCATTACCTTTTGAAAATAATCAGTTTGACTTAATTAATGCTATTTCAGTATTCACTCATCTAAGTTTAGACTTACAGCATTTTTGGGCGTGGGATATTTATCGAGTTTTGCGACCAGGCGGAATATTATTTATGACTCTTCACGGACCTCAATTTTTCCCGATAGTTTATGATATTTTTCGCAGTGGTAATGCTCATAAAGCAGAAATGTATAGTATTGGTGAAGAAGGATTATTTTTATATCTTGACCATCAAGGAGAAACAGACGGTCAAGGTCAACATACTATTGCAGCAGTTCATACACCCACAGCTTATCAGGAAATATTTTCTATGTTTAAACACATTAAAAGATTTCCTCAAAGTAATTTAGCAAATGGGCAAGACTTATATATTTTACAAAAGCCAATTTCTGGAAGTTTAGTTTCTCAACCTTTAAGTATAAAGTCAAAACTCAAAAGTCAAAAGCCAAAAATCTTTATGGATTCAGAAGTCAGAATTCAGAATTCAGAAGTTTTTATCAACTCAGAAGTCACAACTCAGAATTTAGAAGTTAAAAATTTTGCTAAAACGGAAGATGTGAGAAATACCAAGGAAGAAATAATAGGAAATATCAACTCAGAAGTCACAACTCAGAATTTAGAAGTTAAAAATTTTGCTAAAACAGAAGATGTGAGAAATACCAAGGAAGAAATAATAGGAAATATCAACTCAGAAGTCACAACTCAGAATTTAGAAGTTAAAAATTTTGCTAAAACGGAAGATGTGGGAAATGCCAAGGAAGAAATAATAGGAAATATCAACTCAGAAGTCACAACTCAGAATTTAGAAGTTAAAAATTTTGCTAAAACGGAAGATGTGGGAAATGCCAAGAAGCAAATAATAGGAAAAAAGATAGAAGTGGAAAAAATACTCATATCTGGTAATCAAGAAACCAAAAATTTATCAGAAAAAATATTCTCTGATAGTCAAACAAAGAGCCAAGTAGCAACAAAAGTTGAGGAAATACCTTTATATGATCATCAAGAAACTGAAAATTTCCCAGATAAAATCTTGTCTGAGACTCAGAGCAACAAGCAAGTAATAACAAAAGTTGAGGAAATACCTTTATATGATCATCAAGAAACTGAAAATTTCCCAGATAAAATCTTGTCTGAGACTCAGAGCAACAAGCAAGTAACAAGAGAAGTTGAGGAACTACCTTTATCTAATGATGGAAAAACTGAAAATTTCCCAGATAAAATATTCTCTGATAGTCATCAGTGTCAGACTGAGATTAAATTTCAAATAGAAGGTCAAAAACGATTTCGAGTTTATCCACAAATACAACCTATAGGTACTTATTCTATTGCCTGTGAAATTGAGATAATTAACAGCAAAAATGGAGAAAATTTAGTACAAAAAACTATTCCCTTAAACAATAAAAATATATTTGGGAAAACTAACTATGGAGTGATAGAAATAGAAATTCCAGAATATTCAGGGGAAGTAATTGTCAGATTAAAAACCGTAATTACTGACAGAATTACTTTGCCACCAGAACAAGAAGTATTAGTATCTTGGAATTTTGCAAATTTTGCTTAAAAAATTGGAGAATAATCAGATGAAACCAACAGTTTTTATTATTACAGGGATGCACCGTTCGGGAACCTCTTTAACTTCCTCTTTATTTCAAAGCTTAGGAGTAAATATTGGGGAAAAATTAGTCGGACCAGAATATGGAAATATTAGAGGACATTTTGAAGATATTGAATTTGTAGAACTCCATAAAGGAATATTACGATCACAAGGTATCGACGACCTCGGTAGCAACGTAGAAATAAAAGAAATTCCAGTTAAAAAACAATATTTAAAAGCAGCGAAAAGACTAATAAAAAATCGTCAAGAAGAAAACGAGAAAAAAAGTAAAAGCTGGGGATGGAAAGATCCTAGAACAACATTATTTTTAAACTTTTGGTTAGAGTTATTGCCTGATGCTAAGTATATTTTTGTTTATCGTTCTCCTTGGGAAGTAGTAGATTCTCTTTATCGCCGAGGTACGGATGAAAAGTTATTGGAGCAACCAGAAATAGCGGTAAAAATGTGGTTTAATTATAATCAGAGAATTTTAGATTTTTATCAACAATTTTCAGCACAATGTTTAATAGACAAAGTTGATAGTATTGGCAAAAATTCTGAAAGCTTTATTCAGGCGGTTAATGAAAAATTTGGGGTAGATTTAGCAGTGCCTCCTCCTGGAAATTTTGCCGAGTCTTTATTAGTAAAAGATATTAGTGAAACTACTAAACCTAGTTTGATAGAAAAATATTTCCCAGAAACATTGGAGGTTTATCAGCAACTAGAAGAATTCAGAATTCAGAAGTCAGAATTCAGAAGTTTTTATGAAGTTAGAAGTAATCAGTCAGAGGTAAAAAGTGAATCAGAGTTATGGGAGTTTAGGGATTGGTTAAATATTCGAGGTTTAGAAAAACAAATTAATAGTTTAGAAACAGATGTAGAAAGATGGGAAGAAATATTTCGGGAAGCAAAACAGAAAGTAGGAAATTTAGAGACAGAATTAGGTGAAACTCAGCAAGAACTTGATATTAGATTGGTCAAGCTCCAAGAGTCTAATCAAAAGCTAGAATTACTAGAAGTAGAATTAGGTAAAACTCAAGTTCAACTTGATGGTAAGGAAACGAATTTACAGGCATCTCAAACCAAGGTAGTAACATTAGAAAGAAAACTAGGGCAGACTCAATCTCAGTTGGAAAATAATGAAACAAAACTAGAAGAGTCTCAACAAAAAATTGTTAGATTGGAAATAGATTTAGGGCAAACTCAGGCACAACTTGATAATTCAAAAACTAGGTTTCAAGAAGCTTTAGCAAAAATTTTAACCTTGGAAACGGAATTAGGTAAAGCTTTAGTTCAGCTAGAAGGTACTCAGATTAAATTAACTGAGTCTCAGAAAAAATTATTGGGAGTAGAAACAGATTTCGGGGAAATTCAAGTTCAACTTGAGGGTAATAAAATTAAGTTAACCGAGTCTCAAGAAAAAATTGGCATATTAGAGACAGAATTAGGTCAGACTCAGCTACAATTCAATGGTAATATCCTGAAGTTACAAGAGTCTCAAACTCAAATTCAATTATTAGAAACCGAATTAGGAAAAACTCAACAAAAGTTAGATGGTACTCAGGTAAAATTACAAGAATCTCAAACTCAAATTCAACTGTTAGAAACCGAATTAGGAAAAACTCAACAAAAATTAGATGGTACTCAGGTAAAATTACAGGAGTCTCAAACTCAAATTCAACTGTTAGAAACCGAATTAGGAAAAACTCAACAAAAATTAGATGGTACTCAGGTAAAATTACAGGAGTCTCAAACTCAAATTAAACTCTTAGAAACCGAATTAGGAAAAACTCAACAAAAATTAGATGGTACTCAGGTAAAATTACAGGAGTCTCAAACTCAAATTAAACTCTTAGAAACTGAATTAGGAAAAACTCAAACCAGTCTCGCGCAAACCCAAACCAGTCTCCAACAAACCAAACAAGAAACAGAAACACTTAGAGTGGAAATTTCTGCTATGAAATCTTCCAAATTTTGGAAATTCCGAGAAAAGTGGTTTACTCTCAAAAGTAAACTTCGGAAGTTACGACCACACTTCCTTTTTTCCATCGACTCTCCTATTAACTGGAAAATTTCCAACTCCCAAATAGAAATAGTAGGTTGGTGTTTCCACGACACTCTCAACATCCAAAACATTCGCGCCAGAGTAGAAACAGAAATTTTTCTTGGTAAGTATGGCATCCCACGACCAGATGTTACCCAACAATATAATGATATTTCTACTGCTTTTAACTCTGGATTTGAAATATTTGTACAACTCTCCCCAGGAAATTATCAATTAATTCTCGAAGCAGAGGTGCGACCCCGCGTCGGCGTTAGCGTTAGCGAAGCTCCTCTGCAAGAGGCAGCTCCTCTGCAAGAGGCAGCTCCTCTGCAAGAGGCAGCTCCTCTGCAAGAGGCA
>NZ_JAAHGT010000047.1 GCF_010672385.1 Okeania sp. SIO2F4 | reverse complement strand
ACTACCACAAATAATCTCAGACCAGGAAGACTCCTACCACAAAAATAGAGTTTGAGTTTCCCCAACCCTCCACAGAATACTATCTATATTTTCATCAATATTCTGATTTTATTCTCTAGTCAAAAATTACTTGATTCTCTGATTTTTCCAGGAACATAAAATTACGTCAGGAAAAATCAAGAAGTCATAACAATTCCCACAAATAATGCTACAGCAAAAGTAGGGGTTGACTCTCTCAACCCCTACAGAATACTAGTTATATTGTCATCAATATTCTAGTTTGATTTGGTAGCCAAAAATTACTTGATTTTCTGATTTTTCAGGCAAGAGAAAATTAGGCAGAGAAAATTAGGCAAGGAAAAATAAAAGACTAATACCAATTGCCAAAAATAATGCAAAACCTTGAATACTTCCACAAAACAAAAGTAGAGGGTTTGAAAACCAAACCCCTACAAAATTCTTTTAACTACTACTAGCTGAATCTACCTGAGCAACTGGTTGAGGATTAGTAGTTTGTGGTTTCTTTTGAGTAACATTCAACTGACCACCACAATCTTTAAGCTCATAAAGCTTAACACCAATTTGATACTCATATTGACTCAATAACCTACCATAAATATATCCTGCTTTACCATCTAAAAATCCTAGTTGAATAAAGTAAAACAAAATAAACCTCAGCATAGGTTTAAAAGGCAACCTCACCCATATTTTCTTCAAAAAACGTTTCCGTTGTACCGCATCTCCAAATAAACTAGCACCAATAGTTCCACTATCACCCTGACCAGTCAGTAGATTATAATGTACACGCGCTTCCCAATTAGAATAACGGTTGTGTCTTTCTATCCAGTGAAATAAATCGCGAAAATCTTCGTGAAGCATATCATTTTTCAGATATCCCACATTACCAGTTAAAACAACGTGTTCGTGTACCTCATTATCCCCAGTATTCCGAACACCCTCAGTTTTCAAGTTTTCGTAGCGACCTTCTTTATGTTTAAATAATCTAAGGTTCCAATCAGGATACTTTCCACCATGACGAATCCATTTCCCTAGAAAAAATACTCTGCGGTTGAGATAATAACCATTATAATTTGGATCTTGAATAGCTATAGCAATTTCATCCCAAAGTTCTGGGATAATACGTTCGTCACAATCAACAATTAATACCCAGTCATTCCGAAAAGCTAAATTGTCTAAAGACCAGTTCTTCTTTTTCGGCCAAGTACCATTGAAATAGAACTGTACTAGATTTGCTCCATAACTTTCAACTATTTCGGCGGAGCGATCGCTGCTTTGAGAGTCTACAACAAATATTTCATCTGCTCTAGCTACACTTTCTAGACAAGCAGGTAAATTTTGCTCTTCGTTCTTAGCGGGAATTAGAACTGATACTGGTATCTTAGATGATGTCATAGTTAAAGAATTTATAAATGGGAATTACCTTAATTTATCGTCGCTACGCTCCAAAGGTTTTAGGTATTGGATGCTAGGGGTTGTTTTTTCTTCCTCACCCCAGAACCCTATCCTCTCGGTTGTTATCCTGAGTTTTAGATGGTACAGTAAACTTTTTTCGCCCATAACCTACAATCTATAACCTAACACCTTCTTCAATGTCTTGGATTTATTGATGTAGATATGATACCCTGAATTGCTGCACCTAAATAGCCTATTTGACCATAAGCATAGACAAAATTATCAAAACGCTTTGCCGGGTCTGTAATATTTTTTAGAGACTTATACATACCTCTAATCATTCTCTCACCCCCCCGCGATAGTTGGCCTAAACCTGCTTTACCAGCTAGTTGTTCTCGGTAACATTCACTAATACCTTGCCACCAACCTCGTTCAATAAACCAAGAAGGTTTTACCCTTTCTGGTGCTACATTATGAGCAACTAATGCTTCTGGCAGATAGGCTACTTGCCAACCTTGCTTTATTGCTAATTCTGTGGTATGTAATTCTTCGTTTGATAATAATTTTTTGCCAACTCGACCCAAGTTAGTGTCAAAACCACCAATTTGTTCCAGAAATGTCCGATGAATTGAATAGTTTAAACCTCTAGGAGTCAAACCAGGTTGTTCAATATATACAACTGAATCACCAAGGTTATAGTAACCTAAATTTCCGGATAATTCTGAAGATAGCCATTTGGGGGGGCTGATTCCTTCTGGCCAAATCAAGGTGACTTTACCGCCAGCAATAGCTAGTTTATCGTTACTTTGATAGGCTTCGTGCAGTACCCTTAACCATTGGGAACTAGCAATAGCATCATCATCAAGATAAGCTAAAATTTCAGCACTAGCTGTTTTTGCGCCTGTATTTCTAGCCACAGATAATCCTGTGACTGGTTCATAGATATATTTAACTTTGGGGTTGGGAAGTCTTGCTTCTACTACTTCACGGGTACGATCTTTTGAAGCATTATCTACTACTACTACTTCAAAGCTACCAGGAAAATCCTGTGCTAACAGGCTATCTATTGCAGCTCCTAAGTAAGTGTCCCGATTATGAGTACAGATAATGGCGGATATTAGGGCCATAGTTAGTTATAATTTTTTTACTTTGAAGTTGTTGTGGATATTGGCCTAATTTGCTGTTGCATAATTTATTATCCTTCATTTTTTAGTTTACCGAAAAAGTTCGAGAGCTTGAGAGCAATGTGACTTCAGTCCAGGGATTAAAAGCGATAGGGCTATTTTAACCCCCAGTCAACATATTTTATCACTATTTTCTATTTTACTCTATCTGTGTTAGAGTAAATATATCTAGAGAACGAGGGTAAATGGTTGATGCCTTAGGCTTTTGAATTCAAGATTAAAGCGAAAAAAATCAATATGCTCTCATCAATGAAGCAATCCGTATAGGTCAATTTATCCGCAATAAATGTATCAGATTGTGGATGGATGAAAGAGGTCATTTCAGTTATCAGTTATCAGCGAACCTCCGACTAAACTCGGAGGTTTGAAATACTGAGTTAAATATTTTTTTCATCCCCTATCCAAGGGGAGGCGCATGCCCTCTTTTTTTGGTAAAGGAAAAGCAAAATTATATAAATATTGCACTCTCTTAGCTAAATAATTTGTTTTTGCAAACAAACTTAATTCACAAGCTAGACAAGCAATGGCTGAAAGATTCTGGTCATCTATCTCTAGATTCTACGATGACTCTCAGAAAAAAATACCAGGACTTAAAGGATATCCAACTTGATTCGGCAAGGGGTCTCCCGTTATAATCTCCGATTTAACGGGAGGGGAATTGCCGACAGCGAGGTTATGTAGGTGTCGATTGATGTTCAACATATTGCTTTAATTGCTCAATAGTTACACCTCCACAGCTAGCAACAAAATAAGAACCCGTCCACAGTACAGGTTTCCTGTAAAACCTAGCTAGGTAATCAGCAAAGTCTCTCCGGATCAACCTACTAGAAACAGTTTTGAGATTGGCTATAAATTTGCTGAGTTGAACTTTTGGGTTAAATGTGATTAACAAATGTACATGGTCAACTTCACCATTAAACTCTACTAACTCACATTCCCACTTTTGGCAGGTTTCATCAAATATTTTATTTAAGTGCTGTCGTATCTCAGAAGTAATTACTTTTTTTCGGTACTTGGTGACAAATACTATATGAACAGTAAGAGAGTAAACAGACCTAAAACCTTTATTATAGTTGCTTGACATAATACAGCAGTAAATGTAAAATCAAGATATGATAATTACTTATTGCTATAAAATCAAGCCCACTTCTGAACAGTCAGCCAAAATTGATTATTGGTTAGAACTGTTACGGAGGCATTGGAATTATGCTTTTGGTCAAAGACTAGACTGGTTAAATAGAACTAGGTGTCAATTAGACCGATGCTCAATAGTGTCATGTCCTATCGGCGAGATTCCTGGCAAGCCTGATTATTATTTTCAACAATCAGCACTTAAACAAACAAAAATTCTCTTTCCAGAATACAAAGACATCTCCATACGAAGTTCAACAAATTAACTTACAAAGGTTGGATAAAGCCTGGAAACGTTGGTTAGTTCCAGATAAAACAGGCAAGAGATTTGGTAGACCAAGATTTAAGAAGCTTGGCAAATTAAGGTCATTAAGTTTTAGTAGGGTGAATCATCCTAAAGCTGCAATTAAGTTTGATGGGAAGCAAATTAGTATTAGCAGATTTGGTACTATTCCAGTTATAGTTCATCGAGCAATTCCAGATGGATTTGTTATTAAGACTGCAACTATAACTAAAAAAGCTGATGGTTATTATGTAAGTTTCAGCTTGGAAGACAAGTCAATTCCTAGTCTAATTACTACAGATAATATCAAAACTGCTGTAGGTATTGATGTAGGATTAAAAGAGTTTTTAACTACTAATACTGGAGAAACTGTTCCGGTTCCAAATTTTTATAGAAAAGCACAATCGAATTTAGCCAGAAAGCAAGGTCAAGCAGATAGAAAAGAAATTGGTTCTAATAACTGGAAAAAGGCTCAAAATAGAATAGCTAAATTGCATCAACATATTGCTAGGCAAAGAGAAGATTTTCATGTGCATTACTGCTCATAAATTAGTTAAAGAGTATGATTTAATTGCAGTTGAAAACCTTAATATTAAAGGTTTAGCCAGAAATAGCAAATTATCAAAATCAATTTATGATGTAGCCTGGGGTGCTTTTATTGAAAAGTTGAATGCAGTGGCGGTCAAACGCGGTGTTCATGTAGTCAAAGTCACTCCTCACAATACATCACAAAATTGTTCAAATTGTGGTCATAAAGTACCTAAAACTTTGTCAGTTAGAACTCCCGAATTGTCCTAAATGTGGAATAGTTTTAGATAGAGATGAGAATGCAGCAAAGAACATATTAAATAAAGCATTAAGCGAGGTGGGTATCATCTGGCCTGCTTGTGGAGGCTTAGACGTTGGTCAGCCTGAGAAGCAAGAAACTTTTGAAACTTGGGTTCAATTATCTCTGTTTTAGAAGCTCCCGTTATAATCTTTGATTTAACGGGAGAGACTTCACAATTTAAGAAACATTCTCGCTCAATTGAGTATAAAAGCACAGGCTGAAAGTTATCAGAAGATAGAAAATATATAACTTTCACAGATAAGCTAGGTATAGCAAAGCTCAAGTTAAAAGGGACTTGGGATTTGCATTTTTATCAGCTAGAACAGATTAAACGAGTCAGGTTAATCAAGAATCCCCGTCGCGAAGAACGCGGGGAGTGTCAACTTGGATATTTAATTCTATTCCCAATGAATTCTGCTTCACCCACTTCTGATAAATTAATTTTAGTCACTGGTCCTGCTCGTTCTGGTAAAAGTGAGTGGGCAGAAAGTTTAGCGACTAATTCTAGAAAAAAAGTAATATATATAGCTACCTCTCAAACTAATGCTAGTGATTTAGAGTGGCAAACTCGAATTGAACAACATAAAAACCGCCGTCCCCCTGACTGGATAACTTTAGAAATACCTGTCAAACTATCAGAAACTTTGGCTGCTTATTCTGATGCAGATTCTTGTATTTTGGTAGATTCTTTAGGTACTTGGTTAGCTAATACTTTGGAACAAGATGAACAAGCTTGGAATGAAACTTTAGAGGCACTAATTGAAAGTTTATTCAAAGCTAGTGGTGATGTAATTTTAGTAGGGGAGGAAACAGGTTGGGGAGTTGTTCCTTCTTTTCCTATGGGACGTTTATTTCGCGATCGCCTTGGTAATCTTATTCGTAGAGTGGGAGTCATTTCTGAGTCTGTTTATCTGGTTACTGGAGGTCATGTTTTGCATCTGAGTGCTTTGGGTGTACCTTTAAAATTTTAATTCTTAATTAATTCTCAAGGAATTAATGGTTGGGTTTGAACCAGAATTTTAATCATAAAAGTTACAATTAAATTAGATATTAAGGTATTAATACCGTTTTACGGAAGTCAAAAGTAAAAAAGGAGGATTGATTTGGCGGAAAACTTTAACTAACAATAATTTTAGGTAATTATTCCATACTAATTGTGTGAAATGATTTGTGATATTATTTTGGATAATTGGTATAACTGGTTGTAAATATCTCTATATTAAAGTAGAAAATAATCGGATCTTAAAAGTTATGGCATCCCGTAGTCAAATCAGAAAATACATTGCCTATTGGTTTCAGTTAGGCAAGAAAGTATTAATTAGTAATGGCCAGGAAGCTATAAGACCTCAAGTTGTAATTTCAGGCGATCGCTACAGTCAAGAATTTGAAGAATGCTGGCAGCAAATTTTATCTTTTGAATCAGGAGATTGTTATTTAGAAGGAACGAATCAAACAATTCAAGAATTATTATCTCCAGAGTGGGATATTAGTTCTTGTGCCCGTTGTTCAATGCCTATCCCATCTCATGTTAAAGGAATGCCTCCTGAGTGCTGTCCATGTTTCGATCTACCTAACTGGCCTGATACTGAAACACCATTGCCACGAGAGCCTATTTGTGGTAAATCACATCTGCTGGGTATTTGTAAGCGATTGTTAAGTATTAATCAGAAAGAAAACATTGATACCCACGATCGCAATTCTGAAAATGAGGAGTTTAAAGTCTCTTGAGGAAGTTGTTTTTCTTCCTAAGAAGAATAGACAAAAATCTCTAGGGCAATATAGTGAGGGCTGGCTGATTATAGCGCTTTTCATTAACATAGAATACAGAGATTTTGCCTTAAAGGCACTTATGCTGAGGGTAGAAGCGGTGCGATCCTGCGAGGTGCGACAGACGCAAGCGGTCAGATCCCGTGGGGTGCATTAGACGCAAGCGGTGCGACCACGCGGGGTGCGACAGTTGGCTTGGGGAACGCGCACCAAGAGTAGGGAATGCTGACCAGGAGAGGGAATGCGCACTCCTGTGAGGCAGAAGCAATGCAAGTCAACATTTTGGAAAACCGCTATAAGTTCTGATTTGTGAATTCTACCCAAACCTATGCATACTTTTTCAGCAAACCCTAATTATCCAAATTATCCAAATTTTTACCTAGAAAATTTTTAGGTTTAAACTTACTTTTTCACTCAGAGACCTATAGTTAATTATCAAAATCAGAAGCATTACTTGTTTTACCACCCTCATTAATTAATAATGCTACAGGGAAATGACTTAGCACATCTCTAATCCACAAAGTATCCTCTTGTTCCCCTTGTAAAACTTGTTGAGTAATCACATTTTTCCACACTAAAGAAGAACCTGAAGGTAAACAAATTCGTGTTTCATGCCATACTTGTTCACCTAAAGGATATTCTCCTTCTTGCACCAATTTAGTTAATAATCTAGGGGCAATAATAATAGCTGTAGTATCTCCCCATTTTCTGGAGAAAGCAACTATATGATCTTTCAAACTACCCATAACAATTAACTTTTGGTAATCTCCACGTTGAAATAATTCAACATACTCTCGACGCGCCTGCAAAGCTTGATAAGTTAAAAACATTTTAATCTTACCAGTCTCTGGAGTTATCAAAAGTTCTTCAATTAATCCCAAAATATCTGACTCTATTTTTGTCTTAATTTCCTGGAGAAACTCTACCCTTTTTTCAAAATCAATAGGACGACGGTTATCAGGATCGACAAGACACAAATCCCATGATTCTGTACCTTGATAAATATCAGGAACTCCAGGAGAAGTAATCTTCAGAAAAGTTTGAGATAAAGAATTCAAAATTCCATAATGTTGAACCTTACGTTGCAAAGGTCGGAAAGCTGCTAAAAATTCATTTTCTTGTGAATCTTTGAGTAGACTTTCTACAAATTTAATCAATGAATTTTCATAACTAGAATCTGGTCTCAACCAACCGGTATTAACTTTTGCCTCTCGTATTGCTTTAATAATATATTCTTTAATCCTTTCAACAAAAGTTGGATATTCAGTTTCATCAAAAGGAAAAGCTCCTAGTAAAGTTTGATATAAAAGGTATTCATCATTAGGTGCAGGAACATCTAAACCTCCAACACAATCTTTTTGAGGAGCATTAATTTCCTGCCATTTTTTCAGATAACTTTCCCACTCTTCCGGAATTTCTGAAAGTACATTAATTCTTGTTCTGACATCTTCTCCACGTTTTGTATCATGGCTAGAAGTTCCATTCATAGCATGAGGCCAATAAGCAATCTGATGTTGATTAAATCCATGAAATTCATCAATTGAAACTCCAAATTTACTAGGAGTTGAACCAACTTCATTCAGAGAAATGAGGCGATTATAGATGTATAAAACAGTATCTTCCACACCCTTTGCCATTAAAGGTCCGGTAAATTGTTGTAAACGCATGACAAAGTGTAGCCAATTATCTTTATCTTCCTGGTTTAAATATTCATCAAATTCTAATAAGAGAAACTTCTCAATAAAATTTAATTCATTCAAAAGTTCATTGATAAAAGTGGGTATTCTTTCTTTAGTTTTAGCAATTACTCCTTGAATACATTCCCGGTCAGCTTTACTTACCCCTTCTTTACTAATGTAAGTTCTATATACAGGAAATACTGACATAACTTCTACTAAAGCAGCTTTTAAACCAAAAGTAGTAAAATCACTAGCATATCTATATTTACTAGAAATATCCTTCAGTAAATGAGCTAAATTATCAATATCTCCAGCCAAATGCTTATTAATAATTAGTCTTTGATTTTCATCGACTAAGTGTTCATAATTAGAATTACCTCGAATAAACCGAGAGTAAATTTGATTAAATTCTTGTTCGTTGGAATTGTCACACAACAGACCATTTACATAATTTAAAAAGTCATAACCTGTAGTTCCTTGAACCGGCCAATTAACAGGTAGATCTTCATCAGGTTCGAGAATTTTTTCCACAACAATATATGGAGCATCTGCTTTTTCTCTGAGTCTGTTTAAGTATTGAGCAGGGTCGTATAATCCATCAATATGATCGATTCTCAGACCTGTAAATTTTTGCTCTTTCAACATTTCTAAAATTAGAGCATGGCTAGTATAAAAAACTTTATCGTCTTCTACTCTAACTGAGATTAAATCGTTAACTGTAAAAAACCGTCGATAATTCAATTCTTCATTACCAACCTTCCAGAAAGATAAGCGGAAATATTGATCGGATAATAATTTATCCAACAAGTCAAAACTTTCTGGTTTTCCTGGAACTCCGTTGAAAGTATTTATATTTTCTTGAATGAATTCTTTAATATCTGAATTTTCATTCCATAACTCCCACAACATCCCTTTAATAAAGCTAATTTGGTCGTATCTTTCTCTACCTTCCGAGCCAGAAGGAATGTATTTTAAACTATAAAGAACTCCCTGGAATTTAACAAAATCTGGGTTATTTCTGCCTAATTTATTTTTTAATCTGCCTATATCGTATGTTAAAACCTGAGTATAAGAATCAATTTTGATGGGAAACTGATGATCGTAATAGTTAACAGTTAATCCATTTTGAGCATACTGTAGCTGTAATTCTCCACTTTCGAGACAGTCTCCATAAAACTTGCCTAAAAATGGAGCTAAAACCCGACCTCTAATACCTTCATAAGGATGATTCCAATCAATATCGAAATAGTCTCGGAATTGAGACTCAAAACCATTTTCTAATACATCAATCAGAATATGATTTTGGCTATTAAATGCCATGTGATTTGGCACAATATCCTGTAGCCATCCCAGCTCATAATTTTTTATTTCTGCTGCTAGATTTTCAAATTTTTCTTTACCTCCTAATTCAGGATTAAGTTGATTAGGATTAACTACATCGTATCCATGGGTACTGCCTGTTTTTGCTCTGAATATGGGAGAAGCATAAATATCAGAAATTCCTAGTTCAGCTAAATATGCAACTATAACTTTAGCTGCTTCAAAGTCAAAACTAGGAGTAAATTGAATTCTATAAGTCGCTCGTGGAATTCGCATTGTTAAAATAGATATAGGTTATGATTAATTAACTGTTATGTTTTTCTCTAATTTATGATTTTACCTTTAACAGATAAAATTGTCTTTGTTTTCCAACTTGAGATGTGTCCTATCTAGAACTTAATATAAACTTATAGTAGCAATATAAACTCAAATTGGTTAACTCATACATACTAGTTTTCAAGGGAGGAGGCAAATTTACCTTTCTCCTCAACCTTCTCCTACAAGGATACGGGACTAATAAAATTTAGTTCTGCAGATATTGTACAATTTTTTTCTCTCATATACTTTTCTTTCTCTATTTTCCTTTTGCCTCATCCGTCACGCTCTGCAATATTTGATAAAATTTGTATTACTAAGACTCAGGAGTCAGTAGTCACGAGGAATAATATCTCAACATTTTTTAGAGTAAAGCTTAATTTTTACTCAAAGAAACATTTCATCTTAAATCTTTCAATCATGCAAAATTATATCAATTCCCAAAAATAATGCCAGACCTTGCTCAAGACTTCAGTTATTAATACCAAGTAGTAATAATGGTTGAGCAATTTTTTTAACTATTTTAGGCATTAACCGTTAGACTACTTATCCGTAATAACCCTACTTCGTACCGATGTTGCATGCAACGTCTCTACATACTCTGAACAAATATGTAGCAATAGTTTGGAGATTTTGTACTCACATTCCGCACGTCAAGTTGTAATATTAAAAGTAGTATGAAAATCGGTGACTGGCTAAGTATTTATACTATATATATCCTATTTATTCACCTTTCTCCTGAGTCAAATTCTCAGGAAAATATTAAGTATTTATGCTAAATTATTTACTCCTATTGACCACCATTATTTTCTCCTGACTCCTGACTCCTGACTCCTGACTCCTAATTTTTTATAATACGTTTTGAAGTGCGCAATGTAGGTTTGTATTATTTCAACCATTCTTTTTTAGACCTTATTATCATACCTATTTAGAGCTTCATAAAAAAAGTATTTTGGTGAGATCGGGAAATGGAGAATAGGCAATAATTTACTGTTAATTTTGCTGAATTTTTTCTTCCCCTACCTGGGAAAAATTTCTGATTTTTGATATTTGTTTAGTCACTTTATTGCACTTTTTTAAAGCCTTGCTAGGACTTAAACCTCTAATATATATGGATTCATTATTGATTCTCCCAACCCTAAGTAGGTGGGTGTAAAAAAATATAAAACCGATAGACAGATACCTGGTGAGCTGAGAGAAATTGTTTAATCACTATCCACATTTCTTATATTCCAGTGTTCCCTCTCAACAATCATTTTCTATTTAATTTGACCTACCTACTTATTTAAGGATTTAAATTTCAGAACTTATAATACTAAGAAGTTATTTCTCAAGAATTATGTTCCTGTTTTCCCTCTCAACAATCATTTTCTATTTAATTTGACCTACCTACTTATTTAAGGATTTAAATTTCAGAACTTATAATACTAAGAAGTTATTTCTCAAGAATTATGAAGTGTTTTTCCCCCTCGCAAATTGGGTATTACAGACTGCCAACTCACCAGATAAATAAGCAAGTTGTTAAAATTTAAAGGACGATATAGCTGGTGCTAGGTTCCCCCAACGCGAAGCGGAACTGACGTTCTATCCCTTTACCTGACAATACTTTACAAATAGTCTCTCAAACTACTCCTCATAAACAGCAAAGCTTAAAGGATTAATTGTTACAGTTTGTCCAGATAACAATTTTTCAGGTAAAGCAGCACCATTTTCTATCCATTCTTGGTCGGAAGAATTAAGTAGTTTTTGTCAATTTCCTTGAGGGAGTTTAAGTTCAAATTTGACTGACTGCTTTTCAAAATTCATCAGACTTAATACACTACTTTCTTCTTCCCACCTGTGAAGCCATAGTAAATTTTTATTATCCTAATTGAAATTCAGAACTTATCATACTAAAACTACTCCTCATAAACAGCAAAGCTTAAAGGATTAATTGTTACAGTTTGTCCAGATAACAATTTTTCAGGTAAAGCAGCACCATTTTCTATCCATTCTTGGTCGGAAGAATTAAGTAGTTTTTGCCAATTTCCTTGAGGTAGTTGAGGTTCAAATGTGACAGACTCCTTTTCAAAATTCATCAGACTTAATACGCTACTTTTTTCTTCCCACCTGTGAAGCCATAGTAAATTTTTATTATTCTAATTGAAATTCAGAACTTATCATACTAAAACTACTCCTCATAAACAGCAAAGCTTAAAGGATTAATTGTTACAGTTTGTCCAGATAACAATTTTTCAGGTAAAGCAGCACCATTTCCTATCCATTCTTGGTCGGAAGAATTAAGTAGTTTTTGCCAATTTCCTTGAGGTAGTTGAGGTTCAAATGTGACAGACTCCTTTTCAAAATTCATCAGACTTAATACGCTACTTTTTTCTTCCCACCTGTGAAGCAATAACACATTTTTATCAGCAACATTGTACACCTCAGTTTTAGTTCTATCTAGTTTTGCTAATGCCGGAATTTTTTTTCGTAGCTCAATTAGCCTTTTATAGAAAGAACGCAAAATTTTATATTTTCCTTCCCTAGATTTTTCCCAATTTAATTGAGAATCCATAAATACTTTTTCACCTTGAGGATCTGGCACTTCTCCAGACCAATTAAAAGACTTAAATTCTTCTGCCCTACCTTTTCTCACTGCTTCAACTAAGTTAGGGTCTCCATGACTGACAAAATACATAAAAGGAGCTTCTTCTCCATACTCTTCTCCCATATATAACATTGGTACAAATGGAGAAATTAATAATGCTCCTGCTGCCAGTTTTAATGCTTCAAAATTTACTAAAGCTGATAATCTTTCTCCAATTAATCGATTACCTATTTGGTCGTGGTTTTGAATACAAACTACAAATTTTTCTCCAGCAAAACCTAGAGTCGAATTACCATGATTTCTCTTACGGTGAGGTGAATATTCTCCAGTATAAACATATCCTTCTTTGTAAGACTTTTTCAGACATTCTATACTCTTAAAATCAGAATAATATCCAGAATTTTCTCCAGTTAAAAGACTGTGCAGAGAGTGGTGAAAATCATCACACCATTGAGCATCGTGACCAAACCCACCTTGTTCTTTTGAACGTAATACTCGCACATCATTTAAGTCACTTTCCGCAATTAAATAACGCTTCCTTCCATCACTTTTACTAAACTCTTCTACCCTAGCAGCTAACTGTTGTAAAAAAGGTTCGGCACTCATATCATAAATGGCATGAACAGCATCCAAACGTAAACCATCAATATGATACTTATCTAACCAATACAAAGTATTTTCAATAAAGAAATTACGGACTTCATTACTACATTCGTCGTCAAAATTAACAGCATTACCCCAAGGAGTATTATATTTATTTGTAAAGTAAGGACCATAATCCCAGAGATAATTTCCTTCTGGACCAAAATGATTATAAACAACGTCCAAAATTACAGAAATGTCAACTTGATGACAAGCATTAACAAGTTGCTTTAGACCATCTGGTCCACCATAAGAATCTTGGACACCATAAAGATAGACTCCATCATAGCCCCAGTTGCGATCGCCAGGAAATTGGGCAACTGGCATTATTTCTATAGTGTTTATCCCTAAATCTTTTAATTCTGGCAACCTAGGAATAATTGCTGCAAAAGTTCCTTCGGGAGTAAAAGTACCCACATGAAGTTCATAGATAATCATTTCTGCCAAGGGAATACCTTGCCAAGAAGTATCATTCCAAGTAAATTTTTGATGGTCTACTACTTTAGAAGGACCATGTACTCCTTGAGGTTGCCAGTTAGAAGCGGGGTCTGGTCGGTCAGTTTCTCCATCTAATTGGTAAAAATAGAGAGTTTCCAGGTCAATATCTTTGGCTTCTCCTTGCCAATATCCCCATTCATCTTTTTTTAGTTCAATTAATTTTTCTTGGGGATGTACAATATGTACTGCTAATTTTTCCCGCATGGGTGCCCAAACATTAAATTGGCATTTATTTGTTTCTGCTGAATAATGGCTACCAACTCTCATCGATTTAACGAGCATTCCTAAATTATCCTTTTCAAATTAATTATTTTATTTTAAATCCTAGCATTATGGTTATAAATCCCTCATTAGACAGTAAATTGGTATTTATTTGTTTCTGCTGAATAATGGCTACCAACTCTTATAAATTGAAATTTCCTTGGACGGTTAAGTTTTCGATCGGATATTGTTTGATTAGTGTCAAAAAAATGTCTTGGTGGGGAGGAAGTTGGCTCGACCGAATTAGCGTTACAAGCGGATTTACTGAATAAAAAAATCCTGATTACTTGAAGATTGAACAGAGCGATCGCCTAAAATATCTTTATGAATTATGCCTACCTTACTATGAAAATATCTATCTCCATCGACTTAGATCGAGTTGATAATAATGTTATAGTTTTTCATTAATATATATAGTGGTTTTGGGTAGATTTCGAGTAAGATTTGTGCCGATCGCTCATCTTTAACTATACTCTTCAGGAAAGATAAGTTGGAGACTAATTCCTCCTTCCCAAATAATGATTTAATAGCTGATAGCTGACTGTTGAATAGCTTACTTTATCTCAACTTCATAAACGCCTTAAAACAACAATTGAACGTTCCATAACAGGAATAGGAACCTCACTTTGATATTGCTTACCATTTTCTATAAAACGAGACTTACTCGTGTCAATCATTACCTCCCAATTTCTGTCTTGAAGTCCGGGAGGAATTGTAAATTCTAATAACTCGTAGTGAGCATTAAATAGTATCAGAAAACTTTCATCAATAATCCGTTCTCCACCTTCCCCAGTAGTAGGAATCTCTTCTCCATTTAAAAATATACCAATAGATTTAGCAAAACCAATATTCCATTGTTCTTCTGTCATTTCTCCACCATCAGGATTATACCAACCTATATCACTCACACTCGAACCGTGGATAGCACGACCTTGAAACCACTTCCGTCTATGAAATATGGGATGGCGACGACGAAAATATATTAACTGTCGAGTAAAGTCTAATAAAGCAGAATTTTCCGCTTGTAAATCCCAATCTAACCAGGCAATTTCATTATCTTGACAATAAGCATTATTATTACCTTTTTGGGTGCGCCCAATTTCATCTCCACTTAACAGCATTGGTACCCCTTGAGATAACATTAAAGTCACTAAAAAATTACGCCTTTGACGGTTTCTTAAATCCAGCACTCCTTCGTCTTCAGTTTCCCCTTCTTCTCCACAATTCCAAGAACTATTATTATCTTCTCCATCATTATTATCTTCTCCATTTGCTTCATTATGTTTTTCGTTATAACTAACTAGATCGTTGAGAGTAAACCCATCATGGGCAGTAACAAAATTAATACTAGCATTAGGTAATCTGCCATTAGAAGCATATAAGTCCGAGCTACCCGTAAAACGAAAAGCAAATTCCGCTAATGTCTGGTCTTCCCCTCGCCAAAAATCTCTGACTGTATCGCGATATTTACCATTCCATTCTGACCATAACAGAGGAAAATTACCAACTTGATAACCACCTTCTCCAACATCCCAAGGTTCAGCAATAAGTTTCACATCTGCTATAGTTGGGTCTTGGTGAACAATATTAAAGAAAGCTGCTAAATTATCTACTGCATATAATTCTCGTGCCAGAGCTGAGGCCAAATCAAATCGGAAGCCATCAACGTGCATTTCCGTCACCCAGTAACGCAGACTATCCATAATTAACTTCAATACTTGGGGGTGGCGAACATTGAGAGAGTTACCGCAACCTGTAAAGTCCATATAGTAGCGGGGGTCATCTTCTACCAAACGATAATAAGAAGCATTATCAATACCTCTAAAAGATAAAGTTGGACCCAAATGATTACCTTCTCCAGTATGGTTGTAAACCACATCAAGTATCACCTCAATGCCAGCATTGTGTAATGCCTTAACCATTTCTTTAAACTCTATAACTTGCTCCCATGTTGTCTTCTTAGAGCTGTAGCCACTGTAAGGAGTAAAATAATTAATAGAGTCATAGCCCCAGTAATTGGATAATCCTTGATCTACTAAATGCCCTGGGTATCGAAGGAAGTGATGAACTGGCATTAACTCTACTGCTGTAATACCCAGAGACTGTAGATAAGCGATCGCTGCCGGATGTGCCAACCCTGCATAAGTACCCCGTAACTCTTCTGGAATATCGGGCTGTAGTTTAGTAAACCCTCTAACGTGAGTTTCATAAATGATTGTTTCATGGGATGGAATGCGTAATAGTTCATCCCCTTCCCAATCAAAACTCTCATCAATAACCACAGATTTTGGCATTAGATGGGCATCATCATCTAAAGTACATACCAAGTCTTTTTCTGGATCGTCCCAAGAATAGCCAAATATTTCTTTACCATAGATTACATCACCATCTATTGCTTTGGCGTAAGGGTCAATTAGTAGTTTATGAGGGTTGAAACGATGACCTTGGGATGGATGGTATGGGCCATGAACCCGGAATCCATATTTTTGACCAGGGTTGATACCAGGAATATAGCCATGCCACACAAAGTTACTCACTTCATTGAGAGTTAAGCGTGTTTCTTTATCTTCTTTATCAAATAAACATAGTTCCACGCTAGTTGCGTTTTCAGAGAATATCGCGAAGTTAGTGCCTTTACCATCCCAGAATGCTCCTAGGGGATATGGTTTTCCTGGCCAAAGTGGTACATACATAGATAAACCGAGAATTATTTACAATTAGAGGACTATTTTTATATTTATAACAGCAAACGGTGGGAGCTATCTAGTGCAAGCTTCTAGATCGCCAGAGAATATTATTACTAGAAAGATAGAGTTAACAAGCACTTGAGATTGATTGGTATTTAGTCACTTTAATGGTATTATTACAAGCACCTACACAGAATTATTTACACAAGCGATAGCTTACAAAGTAAGGATTTTAGCTTCTAAAATGTGTAATTTATTTTGTCTACATCCTTATAATAATTATTTTATTGCTTTTTTTGAACCCTAAAAAAAATTCCAAAAAAGCACAGTTAACCTGTGTAATGTAAGTTCATAGCACACAGGCTTCCATAATTTTAGATGTATTTGTCATCAGACAATACTTCCAGAGTTGCCCCTTTAGCGGTAAAAAAAATGAAAAAACAAAGAATTATCAAATTAAAACGATTTAAAATAGCTTACTTTCCTATTCCCAAGTGTGCTTGTACAAGCTTGAAACTTTTATGTTATTATTTAGAAGGCAAACACAAATTTCCAATAAAAAAAATCAAACTTCAACGAAAATTCAAGTTTTTATTTTACCCAAAATTCATCTTTCACCCAAAAATCGTTACAGAGAATGATGTCCATGACTTTTGGGGATATCAAAGAGAAGAAATAAATCCATATTTGCTAGCTGAATATTTTAAATTTACTGTTGTTAGAGACCCCGTAAAAAGGTTTATTTCTGCTTATAAAAATCGGATTTTATTTCACCAAGATATAAAAAACTCTAAGTTCGTCAAAGTAAATATCCAAGAACTTGGTTTACAAGAATATCCAGAAGTAAATTTTTTTGTTCAGAATCTAAAAGAATACATGAAGCTTTCTAGACAAATCGATATCCACTTTTCATCTCAATCCAATCACTTAATGAATGATTTAGGTTTTTACGATTTTGTATGTCCAATAGAGGATATGGAAAACCTCAGAAGCAAACTTTCCCAAATAGTAGGTACTAAAATAGACATTCCCAAAACACAAACTGGAGGTTCTCCAATCACCCTTAAAGATTTAACCGAGGAATCTTTATCAAAATTGATAGAGTTTTATGCTGAAGATTATGAATTATTACAAGATTATTATTCTGTAGATGTCATTAAGGCAGAATTTGAAAGAGTAAGGAATCTCTAAACCGCAATAGCTTATTTGCGCTGGTTAGCTAGTAAAACCGCCCTTAAGCTGATATAGCAACCCTTCTGTCAATAATCTTAAAGAAGTTTAATATATAACCCATTTGGTATCTTTAGCCTTGGTTAAATTTTTGAGTCAGGAGTCGTCTCTGAGAATTAGGCAATACAAGAAAAAGGTGGAAAAATACTCCAATATACCTTCAATAGCTCATCTGGCCATCTTCCCTACTCCCTTTTCATAGATCCCAAATGGGTTATATACGATCATTGGAAAACTCTACATCATCTTGTCAATCTTATCCAATCGATCGATACGCTTCAAAAGTCGTATAAAAGCAAACCCCATCACCACAACCAACAAGAGCAACACCAAAGCCAAACTAACCTGATTATTAACATATAGAATAGTCGCCGACAAAGTAAAACCACTAATCAATAAAGCATAATTAGTACCCATTTGCACACTACCAACTCGACGAACCAACCTATCTGTTTCCGTCGCCCGAACCCGAACCCTAATATCCCCCTGCTCCAACTTATCAATTGCATCCTCAATACGACCAGGCAAACCCAAAGCAGTAGAACTAACCTGAGCCGCTTGACGACCAAGCTCATTAAAAATAGTATTTTGAGAATTTCCATCAGACATAAGCTGCATGGCAAACGGTTGTGCCACCTCCATAAAATTAAACTCTGGGTCTAAACCCTTACCAACCCCTTCCAAAGTAGAGAAAGCTCGCATCACAAAAGTAAAAGTTGCCGGAAAACGGAAAGGTTGGTCATAAGCAACCTCATACAAATCGTCACTAATAGCCGTAATTGACTGAGCTTCAAACGGCTTATCCATAAAATTATCCAACATATATTGGATAGAACGCCTCACAGGTCCCATATCTCCAGTAGGAGTCAAAGCTCCCAAATCTATCAGAGACATAATTACCCTCTCAGCATCTTTTGAAGCAATCCCATAGAGAGTATCCATGAGTTTCTCCCGGATGTTAGACTTAATTTGCCCCATCATGCCAAAATCATAGAAAATTAATCCCCCTTCTGGACTAACAGCAATGTTACCGGGATGAGGGTCAGCATGGAAAAAGCCATCATTCAAAAGTTGCCGTAAATATGCTTCAGCACCCATTCTTGCCAAAGCCTTTCTATCTTGACCTGATGCTTCCAGAGCTTCATAATTACTAATTTTGATACCTGGAACATATTCCAATGTCAGTACCCGTGGCGCTGAATACCGCCAATAAACCCTGGGAACTCTTACCCAGTCACAGTTGCGGAAATTACGACGAAAAGTATCGGCGTTGCGGCCTTCGTTGAGATAATCTATTTCTAGCCAGAGAATTCGGCAACATTCTTGATAAATACCCAACCAGTCTCGACCCCGACCCCATTTCGGGTGACTTTGAAAATAACGAGCTATTCCTTTTAGAATAGTCAAATCAATTTGGAATAGTTTTTTCAACCCTGGTCTTTGTACTTTAACTACTACATCTTCACCAGAGTGAAGTTGCGCTCTATGAACTTGACCTAAACTAGCGGCAGCTAAAGGAACTGGGTCGAAGCTTGGGTATAGTTCTTCTACCTTTTTCCCCAGATCCTCTTGGATAATTATTTCTACTTGTTCGTAGTTAAAAGCGGGAACTTTATCTTGAAGTTTTGAAAGCTCTTCAACGTATTCTGAAGGAAATAAGTCAGCACGGGTGGAGAATAGCTGCCCCAACTTGATAAAGGTAGGGCCTAACTCTAGCATTGTCTCTCGTACCCAGATAGCTTGTTTCCGGCGTCTGAGATTTTTCTTTTCTTCTGTTACTCCCCCCCGGTAGCTCCAATCTTTTTTGTCCACCCAAAGCCAAGTTAGCCAAAGGAGAACGAAACTCCAAATATCAATGTAACGACGCTGGCGAGAGTAATTTTCTTTGTTCCAGCGATAAGCTTTCTGACTATAGGGTTTGCTGGGGGCTTTAGTCATTGAGCCTCCAGTTGTATAGTTAGCTTGTTCTTTGTGGTTAATAATGTCATCGAAGAGAACAGACACAATAGCAGTATTTTATAATTTGTGATATTATTAAAGGTTTAGCTCATAGCAATAGAAAACAATGAGCGTAGGTATAGTTTTTGACATCCTCCCCGCGCCTTTTAGGCGCGGGGAAACAACCGAGCCGTAGCCCCTCGGCGGGGTGAGATTCACAGTTGGAAGTCCCCTGTTTTATCTATTGATTCAGTTTCGGGGTAAAAGCCCTGTCATAGTATACTGAATTAAAACAGGAAGAGGACTTCACTTCTAATATATATATGGCAACTTCTCAGGAGCTTGAAGAATCCCAGATTGTCTTTCAAGGCCAACATCGGGTATATGTCAAGAAGAGCGACTGCGATATTTTTGCAATTCTGCCCTGACTTGAGCTACCTCAGCCCTTAGATCGTCAATTATGGCTTGTAGGTCTTTGGGCTGAGAGTCCAATTCCTCAGAGTTATTATTATTATTGGTGTTATTTTCTGCTTGAGCTTCTCTATCTGCTCTTTCTAAAACTTGGTCAATAAAGCCACGCAAGTTTTCTCTTTGCTCTGCGTCAAATTTACCTAGTCCACTGAGGGTATTGGTGATGCTATTTTCTAGTTTTTCATATACTCCTTCTGCAATAGCTCTACCGACAAAGAAAGCATGAATTGGTGATTTACTCATAAAAAAAGAGTTTATTTTGATAGTTTACTAATCAATTTAGATGTTTTTTTAACTAATTGGGCTTGTTTTTTTATCTGCTTAACAAACTGTCTATTGATGTTTAAGTTTGGTCAATGAGCCAACCTTTGGTTAAATTTCAACAGATTCAGATTGAAATATATCTCACTCACCACCTCTGATTCAAATATCTAACTATTTAATTTAATTTTGTACTCATCTTCATGTTTGAGGCCTAATTTCTCACTTGGAGTAAAGATGTGATTCTGATTGTAAAGTATTGTATCACATTATTTTATAAGTGTCTTACCTAGTTTCTTAAAAGATGTTGATCTTTAGGTGAACGACCTAATATCAATACTATAGCTATGATATGGGCTTTTATATTTACCAGGAATAGGGTTCTTAGTTTTGCCAAACGACTTACATTCCGAGGGAATGGAAGTATTGCCAGTTCCTTATACCATTTTACGGAAGTCAAAAGTCAAAAGTCAGGCATTAAGATTTTACAGGCTAAACACTTTGAAGCTACATTCAACAATTAATAATTAATTATTAATTATTAATTATTACCTCTCCTTGAAAAGGAGAGGATTGACTAATCATGAAATTTTTTTCTTCTCAAGGGGAGATTGGATATGGCGCACTTCGGAGCGGCTCTGTCAAGAGCGGGAGACCTCGCCATCCCATCCTAGGTCATGCTGCCTCTTTCAGCTTCGCTAACGCAAACGACCGCTTGTTTCTTCTTTAAAGGAGAGGCTTTAAACTTTAATTATTCGGTAATTTCAGGGAATTATTTCACATATAGCAATCCTAAATTGATTGTGACATTTTTTCTAATAGTTAATTTGAGCTGAAAACCTCTAACATTCTGACTCCTGTACGTCGCCCTACCGACGAGGACTATACCTGATTTCTGACTCCTAACTGCCAGCAAAATATTACAACTGTGCAGAGGATTGCTGTATATAGTTTGAAACTATTTGTGATATTTGTGAAATCTTTAAAAGTGAATTCGTATAAGGATTTTATCTACCAAAAGCACATTAATTTTCATAGTAGGGCAGCTTATTTATTGCACTTTTTAAACTAATATTTGTCACAAAAATAATCAAATTTTCATTAGTATGTTTGACTAAAATAATAAATAAAGTATTGCTCAAAAAATACTTTCAAAATATAAATTTATCTCAAAAAAATCAAATTAATAGTAGTCATCTGGGTACTGATTTTGCTGCGGATATTTAGGTTTATAATCAGAAGGATAATATGATCTTTTTGGCAAATCAACCTTGGCACTATTGTCATTAGAGGAATAATTTTCAGGAGATACTTGAGTTTTCACATCAGCAGAATAATCTGCTTTTTCTGACCAAGATTCATCCTCATTAGAAACAGACAAACTATTTGGGACAAATTCATTCTGTTCAAAATATGGCTTAGGTAATTTGTTTAATTTTGGTGGGTTCATCGAGTAAGTTTTGACTGAAGGAGAACCAAAAAGAGGACTAGACGGGTCGTGATTTCGGAAAGTGTAATTTTGCTCTTGCTTCAAACTTTCTAATAAATTACTTGATGTCAAAGATGCTATTTTGTTATTAGTTTTAGCATGGCTATAACGCAAGGTAATATTAAAACCTATCCATCCAAAAGTTCCGGCAGTCAAGACAAACAACAAAAAAATTGTTAATTGCAAAGAAAGTTGATTAATCCAACTAAATTTATTATCTGTATAACTAGGGGTGAAAACCGCGTCATTGTAAGGTTTAATATTTCTTTTATCAACCTTTTTTATAGGAACTTCATTAGTAATATATTTACCTACTTTCTGCTCAATAGTTGACTCTGATTGAAGCTCCGTAAATTTGTCATTATTGTTAAATATAGATGCTTTCTGTGTTAAATAACTATTCTGTTTTTTTACCTCTAAAATATTTGATTCATTTAAAAGAAGTGCTAACCAACTTTCTACAGTTTGAGGTCGTTTTTCAGCATCTATTTCTAATCCCATGAGAATAGTCTTCTCAATACCTGGAGTAAGATTAGGTTGAAAATCTTTTAACTCTTTTGCAGAAAATTTAAGTGTTTGAGGAACAGCTTGAGAGAGCCTTAAAGCTCCAGGAGTAGGAGTCTTACCAGTAAGTAAATAGTATAATGTAGCTGTTAAAGCATAAATGTCTGTTGTCGGACTTAACTTTTGTTGT
>NZ_JAAHGT010000469.1 GCF_010672385.1 Okeania sp. SIO2F4 | reverse complement strand
TTCCATCTGAAAACGAGCCCTAGACTTACCAAAATTTAAAGCATTTCCCTGAGACTGACTAGAGCGACGCAAAATTGTCAGTAGTATAAAAATGACCACAAAAATGATGAGTATATTAAATATAATCCCCATAGCAACGCTATTGTCAGGAGAGCGCTTCAGCTCAAAGTTAATTTTTTGGGCACGGACTCGATCGAGTAGTTCCGGGTTATAGTCAAACATATTAACTATGTACATTGGCTCGTTGCTCTTTTGCCCTTTCAGACTAACTTTAGCAATTCCTTGAGAAGGATAGGCATCTATTTCTGTTACTTCTCCTGCTTTAATTTTCTCTAATAGTTGACTATAGCTAAGATTTTTTTGCGTATTATCAGCAAAAGCTGGAGTTCCTAATAAGACTCCTTGAGCAATTATCCCAGTAGCAAAAATTTTCCATATCAGTTTTCTACTTAATTTTTTACCAGGAATTTTACCAAGAATAGTTTTTTTCTTTTTGGATTGAGTTTGGCATAATAATGAGTTGTGGTGATTCATTCTCTTTGGCTCATTGGTTTTAATTTGTTGCCAGAAATTTTTCATTATCTTTAATAGTGGCCTTTGATCCCGATTAAGTGTATATATCTATATAAATAGCGTATTTCAAAATTGAGGTTTGTTGATTAGCTCTGTTACTTTTTTCAATCGTACTTATTACGACTAGGACTTACGCACCAGATAACATATATAGCGTTAAAAACTATAACGTTATAGTTTTTGAACTCTATATATAGTACCTTGCCCTAAGTCCTGACGACTTTAACTTTTAAAAATATATTTGGTTAAATAGAATGGTAAAAATTGTGGGAATTAGTGGTAGTTTAAGAGCTGGTTCTTATAGTCAGCAAGCTTTAGAAATAGTAGCTGAAAGATTAGAAGCGATAGGTGCTGAAGTAGAAATATTGGATTTACAGACTCTCAAACTCCCCTTTTGTAATGGTGAGAATGAGTATCCAGAATATCCAGATGTCGAAAAAATGCGGGAAACTTTTAAGCAAGCTGATGGTCTGATTTTATCTACTCCAGAATATCATGGCAGCGTCAGTGGTGTGTTGAAAAATGCTCTTGATTTAATGAGCTTTGAGCATTTAGATGGAAAAGTAGCAGGTTTTATTAGTGTTTTAGGAGGTCAATCAAATAGTAATACACTAAATCATTTACGATTAATTCTGCGATGGGTTCATGCTTGGGTAATTCCAGAGCAAATTGCTATTGGTCAGGCTTGGAAAGCTTTTTCTGATGACGGTAAAATATTGGATGAAAAATTATCAGAACGTTTTGATAAATTGGCTCAAAGTTTAGTAGAAAATACTCGAAAAATTCGAGGTTGTAGTTAACTTTAGCAATATCAAAATCCTGAACAAATCCTGAACAGCTAAAACCAATTTAAACTGGGTTTTATTCAGTTAATTTAACTATCAAGCTTGATGATTATTTTTCATTAAGTATTTAGCCGTTAGCTTTGAGCTTTCAGTATAGATTATACCGTTTATCAAAAGTCTGGCTATACTTGGAAGCAGGCAAAAATAACCTTGCTTTATAACTGAAGTTAGCAAATATCGAGTATTTGCTCCAACAAATAATATGCGCGAAATAAAAAACCTAAGTATAGCAAAGTTTATGGTAATTGGTATTATACAGGTGAGGTACAAATATTAACATTAAAATCTATACAGTACGGGCATCTTTCCCCCTATCTCCTGACTGAGATGAAATTCGCTAAAATTACTAAGTCTTTTCTTGAAAGAAGAAACTCTTATATCAAATCTGGTTGAATACTTATTTTATATAGTTGGGGGAGTAGGGTAGCAGGATAAATTGAAGCACAGTATAAAATTATAAACGTGTATTAGATATCTTGAATAAGAAAAAATAAGATAAATTATTATACAGAAACCATCAATTATTTCCCTCTTAGACTTAACTCCCTTCTTTCTGGAAAAGTCTATTATATAACTGGATTCAATATTATTGATATATTTCAGATAATATCAAATCCGCTTGCTTTGGAGTTCCGCAAGAAACCAGGTTCACTAGAATTAGATATTAGTATGGTAGGGTATTTAATACAAATCCGCTTGCTTTAGAGTACCGCAAAAAACCAGGTTTATAAGAATTAGATATTAGTATAGTAGGGCATTTAATACAAACCCGGTTTATCTACTTATTTTACCGAGAAATTGTGGTCACTAGCCTCCCCTTGGATAGGAGAAAAAGCGGTCGGAAAGCGGAGCATTCCGTAGGATGGGATGGCGAGGTCTCCCGAAGAGTGGAGAGCAGCAGAGCTTTTCATGTCGCTCCGCGAAACGCCATATCCAATCGACCAAGACAGCGGTCGGAAAGCGGAGCATGACCTTAGGATGGGATGGCGAGGTCTCCCGAAGAGTGGAGAGCAGCAGAGCTTTTCATGTCGCTCCGCGTTTCGCTTTCCTAGGTCATGCTAAAGCAAACGCGACATGAAAAACGCGCGTTGTGCGGAACGCTAAACGCCATATCCAATCTCCCCTTGAGAAGAAAAAATGTTTTCCTTTGAGTCAATCCTATCCGTTTTCTTTCGAGAGGTAATTATTAATTATTAATTATTAATTATTAATTGTTGAACGATACGACCGAAGTTGACATAATTTCTAGCATAAATAAGTAGCTATTCAGTTAATACAACACTTCTTAAAAAAATCTAATTCATCAAAAAAACTGAGACTTGATAATAGCTGAATTTTTACTAATTTTCTACTATAAATAATATTAATTCCAATAATCAAAACCATCCAAATTATATCAAATCCTCTTGCTTTAGAGTCCCGTAATAAACCTGGTTTATAGGAAGTAGATATTAGTATAGTGGCGTATTTAATACAAACCCGCTTCCTCTACTTTTTGATAACGATACTATAGCAATCCTAAATGATTTGTGATAATTTTTATAATAGTTAAGATTGACGAAAAACCTTGAAAATTCTGACTCCTAATTACCACAAAAATATTACAATTGTGCAGAGGATTGCTATACCAGATTTAATATTATCCTTTCAAATCAAATAAATTATGTCTAATGAATCAATCTCCCAATCAAAATTGGACACAACTCCATGACCAAATACATCAAACATTACGTCAAAGAAAATTATTACCAGAAAATCAAAGAATATTAATTGCAGTATCCGGCGGTCAAGACTCACTATGTCTAACTAAATTACTATTAGACTTACAATCAAAATGGAATTGGTATTTAGCAATTGCTCACTGTGACCATAAATGGCGATCTGACTCAGAAGCTAATGCTAATTATGTCAAAAAATTAGCCACAAATTGGCAACTTCCATCTTATATAGAAACAGCAAATAAAGTCTATAAAAGTGAAGCAGAAGCCAGAAAATGGCGTTATCAAACCCTAAGTAAAATTGCTAATAAATCTAATTTCCAATACATTGTAACTGGCCATACAGCCAGCGATCGCGCAGAAACTCTTCTATATAATCTAATTCGTGGTAGTGGTACTGACGGTCTCCAAGCCCTAACTTGGCAACGTCCCCTGGCAGAAAATTTCTCCCTCTTACTCGTACGTCCCCTATTAGAAATTACTCGTAGCCAAACAGGTAACTTTTGTCAAGAGCAAAAAATCGCAATTTGGGAAGATTCTACAAACCAAGATTTACGTTATGCTCGGAACCGTATTCGCCTAGAATTATTTCCTATCCTACGCCAGTTTAACCCTCAAGCTGAATTAGCATTGGCACAAACAGCAGAAATACTTAGTGCTGAAGTCGAATATTTTGAAAATGAAACAGAAAAGTTATTAGAGAAAGTAACAAAAATAGATATAGATAATCTCAATATTTCTCAATTTGAGTCTCAACCAGTCAGATATATCATCAATCGTTTAGTATTGCGTGAAGTTCCTCTAGCATTACAACGTAGAGTAATGAGACACATCCTACACAAAGTTTTACCTACAAATCCTAACTTCAGTCATATTGAAAAGCTAACAGCTCTAATCAACGCTCCCAACCGTTCCCAAACAGACCCCTTTCCTGGAGGAGCGATCGCCAAAGTTCAAGATCCGTGGATTATTTTAGTATAACAGGACTTACGCAGAGGTACTACATATAGAGTTAAAAACTATAACGTTATAGTTTTTAACGCTATACACATGGTCTTTGCGTAAGTCCTATATAAATTCAAGATATTTAGTATAAAAAATTACCGAATAATTAAGGTTTAAAGCCTCTCCTTTCCTTTAAAGGAGAAACAAGAAAAAATTTTCATGATTAGTCAATCCTATCAGTTTAAAGGAGAGGTAATAATTAATTATTAATTATTAATTATTAATTATTAATTGTTGAGTACTCCTAAGTTAATCTTATTCAGGTTGCACAAGAATACTTTGGAGAACTTGCCCTAACTGAGCCACCTGTTCACCAATACCTTGTACTTGATTTACTCCACTTGCTACTTCTTCAAGTTGCTGTCTCAATTGTTCTAAATAACCTTCCAGAGGTAGAATTACTTCTTGATAAATAATTCCACTTCCACCCTCTGTATTTGCCCTCTGCTTTTCCCTTAAACTCAACTCTAACTGCTCAATTTCATTTCTTTTAACTGCTTGTTGCTGAGTTTGGCCATTAATCATTTCTTCTTTTTGGCTAATTTCAGTTTGTATTTGTTGAATTTCAGCTTCTAACTTTTGTAACTCTTCCGTCAATTGCTGTCTTTGAGTCTCAACTTGTGATAGTATAGGCTTCATATCTATTTGATTCGACTGTTCTCGATCGGAAGAATTACCCAACCGACGCCAAAGAACTGCTTGATGCTGACTTAATATATCTTGTCTCTCCTTAAGATTTCTTTGAGAACCCACTAAAGATTCATTTAACATTCTGTAGCGGTCTTTCTCATCTGAAAGTTCTGAGTCCAAGTTAATTCTGTCATATTCACTAGCTTTGTCAATTCTTCTTTGTAAAGCATCCATTTCTTGCTGTTGTAGTGCCAACTCCTCTTCCTGATCTTTAACAAAACTCATATCCCTTTGCAAATCTTGTTGCAAACTTTGTACCAGTTCTTCTAACTCATGAAGAGACATCTTTTCCAAAGCTTCAACATCTACTTTATGAGTAGTACAATCATTCTCCAATGCTGTGACTAAATTACTCAGTTGCCCATAAAGTTGTGTCTGTGTGCCAATTTGTGCATTCAATACTTGACCATACTCTTGCTTACTTACCAGTAAAGTTTGTTGAACTCTCAATTCCGCGCTACTCTGGGCCAAGGATTCCCGATCTTGTCGCCATTCTATCCATTGGTTTTGGACATGATTAGCCAAACTCTCGATCTCTTCATGCTGTGTATTGGAGGTTGTGTTTGTTGTATTCTCCCACTGTTGTCTATGTTGCTCTAGAGTTTCCTGTTGAGTATTAACTATTTCTAAGGATTGACTTAACTTTTCTCCCAAAAAATTTGTCGGAGTTACGGCTTCAGTCAACCAAATCAATAAATCTTGAATATATTGAGATTGCTCCTCATCTAAAACTGCACCTTGAGCTAATTCTCCCTTATGTTGCTCAAACTCCTCTTGTTGCCTTTGTAACTCTAAACGTGCTGCTTCTAGTTCTGCTCGGTTTTGCCCTATCTGTTCCTGGAGTTGCTGAGATTCTTCTTGGGCTTGACTAATTTCCTGACGTTGCTCCTCCAACTTATCAATTTCAGCTTGCAGCTCTTCAAGTTGCTCCTCCTTAGCCTGTAATTCCATTTCTCGGCGATTCAGTTCTTGGGCTTGAAAAGTAAGAGATGCTTTCCATTGCTCAATTTCTTCCCATTGTGTCTTAGACTTCTCTTGGGAGCGAGAGAAATTTTGGAGAATTTTCACTAACTGACGTGCAGCATCTTGAATTTGCTGCACCTGCTTATTATTATTCAAATCTACTAGCACCAATGCACCAGGAGAAAATTCCTTAGCTTCATCAGCCGGAATAACTTCTTCACCAGGTACAGCAGCCCAATTATGTTCGCCGCGCTGACAAGCTAGCAACTTCAAATCAGTTCTACCACCACCCAGACCACCAAAACCTGTTGGCCTTCTTTGTACTTCTGCTAAATATAGCACACTGTTATCCTCTTGAAGTATCTATACTAAAAGATTTATTTTCATAACTTATTATGTTACCACCGAAAGCAGGAACAATTACTATACTCATCTGAAATATCAGGAATGAGAAAATTATTTAACTTTGCTTCTAGGATGAATTTTACAAACAGGTAAATTTATTAAACTATGCTTTTCTTATTTTAACCAACATACTATATTTAACCAGTACAAAGTTACCTTTTTTTGACTTATAGGGAACTTAGGCAATAGTTATAAATGTTTCAATTAGAGTGTTTTATTCTTTATTTAGTTAGAGTTATTAAATTGTAAGTATTCAGTTTTTTAATTAACTAGGATACGCATCTAATGTTACACCAAGTCGAGGAAGGATTTTGAATTTCGAGGATGTGAGTAATCTCTAGCTTGTCAGTAAGTAAAGGTATAAAATCAGGATTTTCCGGAGCATTCTGATAGAATAGCAATCCCATCTATCTACTTTAAGAACAAAACAATATTACTCAGGTAAGTAAGAATATAAATCATAAAATAGGGGGGTAATTAAACCGCATTCCAGAGTTGATGAAGTACAGTAGCAGTATCTTTAATACAAGTTTTTGAAGTATCGAATTAAGGTTTCATTTTTGCTTTTGCAAATCTACTATAATCACTGTACCACATTTACATAGAATAGGCTGTAAGTAGAGGGTGGTAAATTTTGTGCTTTATTGATCGTCAAATTGTAAATTAATGAAAAATCACTTATATCAGTGGCTTGAGGCGTTTTATGGCTAAATATGTAACGTCTTTTTTTTAGCTCGATCTACTTAATTGTGTCACTTTATAGGTAAAGATATTGTTGATATACAAACATATAAACCAGAGTTTAAAAAGTCACATCAAATTTTTTCACCCCAATCAAACTTGACAATAAACAAATATTTGGTCTTAATTCAATCTATATTGAAGAATCAGAACAATTAGCCTCTGAAAAAAATAATCTTGAATATTTAATTTATAGTTATCAAAAAATCATGTGCAAATACGCAAATAAAGATTCAGATAAAATTCCTGTAAGTTTAAGTTAATAATCTTGACTATTTGTGGAATAGTGAAATTAAGAAGAGAAGCATTTACTTTCTTGGCATAAATACTTTTCATACCATTCATAAAAAGTAATGCTACACTTGGAAAGTGCAAAAATAACTATCAAAATAAAAAATAATATTAAATACTTAATATATATAGCGTTTCTCAAGTTAGTGAGGTGCAATTGTTTGTCTTATTTTCTATTCCCTGT
>NZ_JAAHGT010000468.1 GCF_010672385.1 Okeania sp. SIO2F4 | reverse complement strand
CTAATTCGGGTTTGCTGATTAAATATCAAAGCATTGACAGATAAAGGTTTTAGTCTTTTTATATCTAGAAAAAGTACCTGCTTTTCAGCTCTTAATGCTCAAAAAGTTACCATTTTATGTACATAGTTGGGCAAAAAAAATTACTTTCCTGCTCCCCTACTTCCCTACTTCCCTACTCCCCTACTCCCCCGCTTCCCTACTCCTTAAAAAAGACTTTTTCAGCAAACCCTAATTCTCTGTATTCTCTACTTTTTGTTTGATTATTTCCCACATTGAGCGAGTCACTCCAGACTTGGGTAAACCCTCTCCTCCATCCTTCTCAGGAGCAGTAAAATCTCTTACCTGAAATACAAGTGGGAAATTTTTAGTAGCTCCATTAATACCACTGAGAAACAAATTGTGATACTTTGGTAAATCCTTAGCAAATCCTTCAATTGTCTTTTTATCAGCTAAACCACAATCAATCACTTTATCTATATCTTTTTGGTTAACCATTCGCGTCATAATTAAGTTGTCTAAAAGACGAAATACTGAATCCGGTAAAGCTCCTGGTGTGTTGGTGACAAAAAATAAATTCATGCCTAAATGTCGGATTAGAGGAATTAATTCATCAATATATTCTGCATCCATATACATATGAGCTTCCTCAAAAAAGATAGAAGGATATATGGGAATTTGTACTTTTTGAGAATCAAATGCTTGATACTGCTTATTGCATATTGACTTGAGTTGGTCAATAACTAGAGTAACCACAACTTTTTGTATACTTGGAGTTAGACCACCTAGATCAAAAACAATAATTCCAGCGTTATTTTTGAGGTCATTTAAACTTTGATTCTCACTAGAATCTCTATTTTCTTGACCGTATGCCATTTTATAAAGAATACTTCTTAGAGAAACAACTTCGGTTGTTGGTTGCTGGTTATTGTTAATAATTTTCTCCTCTTCCTGCGCTTCTCTCATTGTGCAAAAAAGATTGTAACTTATTAAATTACTAATACCTCGATCGTATGCACCTAGCATTTGTTGATTTTGCCCAACTACAACCTGATTTTGTGATAGTATAAACTCTAGGTCAGGAATGTTTTTAGTTTGCATCCTATCTTCAATAACTCCAGGTAAATTAGCTCTAACAGCATTATCAGTAGCAGCAGTATTAAATAGAGATAGTTGTTCAAATACTTTAAAAAGACTAGGAATTGGTAGTTGATCCAGTCGAAACTTGAAATTTTCAGTAGGGCGAAGTTTTTTAACCTTTGGTAGAGAAGAATATTCTCCATTTATATCAAAAACAATTGAAGGCATACTCAATTTAGTTTGTAAATGGATAATTCCCTTTGTAATATGAGACTTACCACCACCTTTCATTCCTGTGATTAAATTAACTTTTTCAAATCCACTTGCATCAACATCTATAGGATGTTTTTTATAATCTCCTAAAAATAAATTTAATTCAGGAAAAGATTTAATAATATGTTTAGTTAAAAATTCAGGATTAATTAGAAAAATATCAACATTTCTTGTTACTACCTTACCCTCTGGTTCTTTCCACTCTCCTTTTTGGATAGAAGCACGAACTATAAATTCTGCTACTAAAAACTCATCAATAACTTCCTTTGGTTCATTATAAGAACGCTTTATCTCTTTAGCATGAGCAGTTGTTACTAACCGAAATAAAGCTTTACTATCTGCTTGGGGATAACTAGCAATTCCTTTTGAAATAATTTGGGCAATCAAACCCTTTTCAGAATCTTTAGGTGGTAATTTCTTTTCAGAAAATACTTTTTCCCGCAAAAAAATAACATCACCTACATCAAAATCCCTATCTTTAGGATAAAAAACTATACTACCTTCACTTCCCGTTAGTTCCAGAAGTTGTGCTGATTGAACAGCAGATTCATTTGATAAATTAGATTGAGGAGCTTCTTCATCAACTTCTTTTTCTATATCTACTTCTGGAATTTCAAAACTTATAGGTTTAGGCAAAGGAGGACTTTGATTATTGCTACTATTTAGATTTTTTTTTGTTGTGTGATTTTTTTTCAGTTACCATAATTTTTTATTAGTTTTTATTACTATTTTCCTGATGCTCCAAAAGGTATAAATAAAATATCCATAGATGGTTGAGATTGTGGCTTTGAACCTAATCTTACTGTAGCTTGAGCCAAAAGATTTTGGAAATCCTGAAATAAAAAGCAACTATTTTGATGTGCTTCGATCAATGGTTTCGGATATCCACCATAAATTCGGCAATAGTTATAAACATCATTAATTACTTCATCCGTAGTCATACCCCGGCAATTATGTAAGTCCACCCTAAAAGTCATGCTAGTCGGACTAAACCCAAACCTAGCTGCATACATTTCCTTAGCTTTTGTCACTCTAATTCTATTTTTTCCACCCGCTTTCTGAGCTTTTCTCCTTTCATCTTCCAAAAGTTTCTTGATAGGAACATACCCAATAAAATCAGGACCATAAGCTTCTGTTAAAAATTTTTGAATAGGAATTCCTGCTACAGTTATTGTTGTTTTTTTACTAATAGCAACAACATCTATAAGATTTTTATTACATTCATCTAACAAATTTTTTACATAAGAATCTGGCGTATCAAATGCTCTAGGTGTTATCGCTCCATCTATTAAAAGAATTCCACCCCCATATTTTTTCAAAATACCTACCGCCTCAGCTTGAATAATTCGCTCCACAAAATTACGGAAGCGATCTTGAGTTTGATCTGCTGTTTCTGTGAAACTAGACTTTTCTCTCAAAAAAGGCTCTTTCTCTATAACCTCGACATAAAATTCAGCCTCTCCTAAATACTTACCCATCTGGTGTAAAACTTCTAACTTGTTTGTATTGTCAATAGCTATAGCTCCAGTATTATAGCGAAGTACAATTATGCTACCTTCAGATGTGTAAAAACAGGCAGTACCTCTAACAGCAAAAACAATCCCACCTTTAGCCAGACTACCTAAATTCACTACTCCAGCATCAACAGCAATAATTGGTGGTGGATGTCTCCTTTTAGGTCTTCCCATACGGGTAGCTTTGTCTAGTTCAGTCAAAGCAATATTATCTTCTGAACTATACCGATCTGCTAATTTATCTGACTCATCTATCAGTTCATCTGGCTTCGTATTACGTTCTTGGTATAGCAGAATATCCCCACGATGATTAGCCAGAGTTTCCCAAGAGAATTCAACTAAACCTTTGATGATTAGATTTTCACGATTAGCAAATTTCATAGAGTATATTTTTGCAACTTTTGTAAAGTCTACCATAGACCCTAAATATCCTTAAAACTCAAAATCATGAATAATGAGCTGTAGAAAGTTTCCTCAAACAAATAATCCAACACCTACTTCTATAGGAATATTCGCAAACATAATTTCCCAAAAATGCCAATCATTGGGAAACAGAAATCGTTAACTTCAGAACTCAACTAAAACGCCGTTTAAGCTACTAACTTACGCAATCATTTAGATGCAGAATTATTATCTATTTATCAAGATGCTTTCAAGTTTGTTAAAGCTCAAACTAAACTAGATTTTTTGATAGTAGAATACCCTTAAAACCTCGAAAAATTACTCGATGAAAATTAGGTTGCCTCCACAGTAATACCATTTCTCAAAAAGAATGCTATATCTAATTAGGGAGTGTGGGGGGTTGGGGGAGAAGTCAAAGTAGGAAGAATCACTCCCTGACCGATTAATAATTGTCAAAAAAAAGACTTTAAACCTTGGTAAATATTTGACTTTTGAAGTCTAGCTGAAGCGTAGCATTACTTTGAGTAATTGGTATAATATACTTTTTAGGTGTGTAGTGCGTACTCTATTGTAAATAAGGCTCAGGATCGCTGAAAATCTGTAGGAATGTAGAACGTAATAATTTATCTGTCAGAGCGATCGCTTGTTTTCTCTTTTGTTCGATGCTCTCAACTTTTTTTAGGTATCGTGATGATGACGAGTTGTTCTAGCTAAATCTTCACTTTCTCTACCCGATGACAATGAGTAGACCAAATTTACCATAACGGAACTTCCCTCAAAAACCCTAAAATAATTAGGGTTCAAAAAAATAATTCCACTCTCAAAAGAGTGGAATTATTCAAGAAAATCTCAGAAAACTAAATCCTAGAATCTGAGTATTAACTAACTCAAACTTCTACTTTTTCTTATAAAGAAGAACCTACACCAACATAAGCTCCGTAGAAGAAAAGACTTACAACTACAAGTACACCAGTTCCTGCCACAAGAGCAACTAACCACAAAGGAATTCTTCCTGGTTCAGACATCATAATATTTCACCTCATTATTTCAAAAGTAACTACTATTTCAAAGAAATTTGTAAACAATTTACTTGTTAACTTTTTAGTTGATTCTACTACCTATACATTACCCAAATAGGGTGACTTGTATAGGTATAAATTGCTTGATTTCGTTTCCCAAATTAGTTAAAGAAATAACTAGAAAACAGAATACCAAGAACAAAAACCAAGAGCAGACCAAGATAGAGAGAAGTACGATTTAATTCTACTGGTTGCTTATTAGGATTAGAACTACGATCTAAAGGCATTATCTGATGCTCCTATCTTTGAATAAACTGCATAGCTGCAATGGCACCTAAAAAGAAAACTGTAGGCACACCAAGAGTATGAACTGCTAACCATCTAACAGTAAAAATTGGATAGCTAACTGGTTGATTTGGATTTCCGCTAGTCATTATTTTAATCTCCTTATTTTTTATCTATTTGATAAATTCATCAATTTGTTGTTTAGCTTCAAAACGGTCTGAAACAACTGGTAATTCTTGTCTTTGTTGAGTGTAATACTCATTAGGTCGAGGTGTACCGAAAACATCATAAGCTAACCCGGTACTAACAAATAACCAACCTGCAACAAACAGAGCCGGAATAGTGATACTATGAATCACCCAATAACGAATGCTTGTGATAATGTCTCCAAATGGACGCTCACCTGTACTGCCACCAGCCATCTAATTTTTTCCTCCTAAATAATCTTAAACCATCATCTATAATATGATAGTCTTAAAACTTTTCTAAATTGCTCACGCCATAATTATAAATGGGATGAGTTTTTTGTCTTTCTTCAAAGGTAAAGATAGACTAACCTTTTGTCTTCTTTACATCTGTCATTTTTATTTCTTAGCCAGACGGGATCAATTTTAACACATTCAGATTTCTTTTCAGCAAATCAAACAATACAGAGAAATCATATCTTGCCATTTGAGTAATACTACCCAATTAAGTGATGAACGATGATATTTCTCTATTTTTAAGCTGCCTCTGAAACCGCTGAACTATTATATTTGAGCATAGTTCCTCTTTGACCGAGAATAAAACCTGTTTCTGAATTTATAAATACAATGTTGTAGAAATTTTCAGGAACATTCTCTACATCAAGGTCTTTTTCCCAAGTCTGACCTCCATCGGTACTGCGAAGTAAATTACCACTACCGCCAGAAATCCAAATTTCATCAGGAGTTCTATAAGCCAAATCTAAAAGACCCCAACTTGTAGCATACTCAGGATTAATAGCTTCTCCCCACTCTTCCAGGTTTTCGGGATCGCTAAACCGCAGTTGACCTCCACGCGCTAATAACCATAAACGACCATCATCACCAAACCCCATGTTTTCCAAACGTCGAGAGTTCTGACGGTTATGAGGAGTCCAAGATGTTTGCCCAGGTTCCCAAGTAGAATAAAAATTACCCTTTGCCGAAACAGCAATATATTTGCCATCAGAAGAACGAGAAATATTTCTCACCACTCCCACAGCATCCTCTACTTGAGCACGCCAATTTTGTCCTCCATCTTTAGTTCGATAGATAGCTCCCACATCAGTCGTCATTTCCGCAGAATTTGGCCCCAGAGCGATAATTGTATTGGGAGCACCAGGCAGTTTAGAACTTAGAGGAATCGTACTCCAAGACTCTCCTCCATCATCAGTATGCAAAAGTAAAGAGGGCTGTCCAACAATCCACCCTTCATTACCATTAAAACTTACTGATGTCAAGCGAACTTTTTCTTCTAAATCGATAGTTTTAGGTTCCCAAGTTTTACCACCATCAGTAGTTTCAAGGAGAGTTGTATCACCACCAACAATCCAACCATGGTCAGAATCATCTGTAAATCCGATATCAAACAACGTAACCTCAGTTGGTAGTTGAATTACCTCCCAGGGATTGTAACTCATCGGTGGTAAAAAAGCATTTTTGCAACCGCTACAAAGTATAACTGCTGCTAGTATTATGAAAATTTTTTTCCAGGATTTTACTATTGAGTGCATCATATTTAATCATTCTTTAATGGATAATGAAAACTTTGTCTAATTATCAATTATCCATTGGTCAAAACCTCTGGGGATTAATTATTAATTATTAATTATTAATTATCCTGATGGCCATCTTATCGTAAACCATATAAGCTCAAGAAAAACAAGAATGCCAGAGCTAATCCGCCAAAAATTAGAATATTTTTCTGGCTGGGTGTCAGAGTATTGACACCAAAACCATAGCCAAGGTTTTCTTTAAATCCTGAAGGCCCTTCAATCGGTCCAACATTTATAAATTGGACTTTAGACGCTCCACAAACAGGACAGCGCCAAACTGAAGGCAAATCTGAAAAAGCAGTTCCCGGCGGAATTTTTCCTGTAGAACTTCCCTTATTAGGTTCATATACATAGCCACAGGCTCGACATTCATATCGATCCTGTTCCTGTGTGTTGGCCTCATCCTGTGTGTTGGCCTCGGTTGTTTCCTCGCTCATAGTTCCCAGGGATTAAGTCAGCGATTATGAAAATATCTTTAATTATTATTACAGAATTTGACACTCCACGGGATAAATCCGCGTGGATTCTTAAGGGTCACAAATTTGCCGGACTAAAGTCGCGTCAAATTTAACCCTTAATGGCATAACCAAAGATGCCTAAGCGTCTGTCCGGGGTAAACCCCCATAAGATTACTTTTCGATCCAATATTTGCAGCACCGTTACAGTCAGCATTTATCAATTTTCCTTCCGCGCGTTTTATACAAACCACCCTGTCGTACAGGCAGTCGCTCATAGGGGAAACCCCCTTTGGCCGCGCTGCATCGCAAAATTGTTTACCACTGAAACTATATTCAGTTGGATTATCAGCATTGTAAATAGGTATTTTATCGCCGTCTAAAAAACTAGCTTTAGACGTATAAGACTCTTCCTGCTCTAGATAAGTTAAACCATACCTAATACACATACCTTTTAGTTTTAACTGGCTTTGTTGTATGAAAGTAGCGATCGAACATCCGTTTTGCTGGTGCATAACACGCATTAACGCGGAGCGACATTTTTGCGTAGCATTCCGCAGGAAAAGGTGGAGCGCTTTAGCAGCTATATCCCTCACTTTCGGGAGATTGATGTTTTATTTATCTATTGGACAATAGA
>NZ_JAAHGT010000467.1 GCF_010672385.1 Okeania sp. SIO2F4 | reverse complement strand
GGATATAAATTCTGTAATTCAGATACTTGCCTATCTAAATCAGATTTTTGAGCATTACTGGAAACCCGACAATACAAAACAGTTTTTCTAGGTACAGTCCTTGTCTTTTGGATGTAGGAGTCAATATCATAACGCCGTTGACCTGATGGTGTTTTGATGGCACTAATTTTTTGGTTTTCTTCCCATCTGACAAGTGTTCTGACATTAACCCCCAGTATTTCAGCCGCTTCTCTAGGTTTTAAGTATTTTGTCATTGAAATTGCCTGCAACAACATACCTAGAATAACGTTTTGTGACGGAAGTTGTCAAATAATAAAACTCTATTTTTGAGCCTGTAGAGATTCAACTTTTTTTCCATTCTGACTGCTGAAGTTACCTGTCACATCAACGCCAAGGGTTTGATTAACATTTTTGAGGAACTGACGGAAGATTTCCGGATAAGCATTTACCAAACTAGCGATCGACTTACCATCCCCAGTATCAATAACTTTAACATTTTCCAGCTTAACTTGTCCTGGAATTTTAGCAGACTCCCGCAAAATCATGCTAATTTGCTGCAAGTAGAATAACTCTGCAGCATCGTTACCAGTTTCCTGCCAAACTAACGAAAGCATATCGTTAACTAAAGCTTCAGCTTGAGCATTTTCTGAGAGTGAAGCAGCATTTCCCCTAGCTAGCAATTCTCTAGCTTGGCGTTCCGCTTCTGCTGGTAATACTTCATCTGCTTCCAGACGTAACCTTTCTAATTCGGCGCGGACTGTTTGCAATAATTGTTCTGCTCTCGCCCTAGCTTCTTTTCCTGCTGCTATAGTTCGCTCTTCTTCAGAACGCGCTTGCTGTTCCAATTCAGCTTTGATTTTGCGAAGTTCGTTTTCTTTCTGAACTATTAATGTAGCTGCCTGAGTTTTGGCAATTTCTGACTCTCGTTTTGAGTCTGCTTCTATTTGCTCTGCTTCAGCTTTAGCATTAGATTCAGCAATTTCGGCATCTCGGCGAATCATGGCAATTTGTTTGCGACCGATGGAGTTTAGGTAGTCTACGTCATCAGAAACACTTTGAATTTTTAGGGTGTCGAGTTGCAGACCCAATTTAGCTAAGTCACGACTCACATCTTCAGCAATGCGTTCGGCAAATTGGAGACGGTCTTCATTAAGTTGTTCTGGGGTGAGAGTAGCGACAACTCCCCGTAAGTTTCCCTCTAGGGTTTCTCTAGCAACACGAGTAATTTCTGAGCGATCGCGATCGAGAAATCTTTCTATGGCATTACCTACCACTTTGGGGTCGTTAGAAACTTTGACATTGGCGATCGCTTGAATATTTAGCGGAGTACCTCCTTTTGAGTAAGCATTGCGCACTTCTACAGGGACTGGCATTGTTCGCAAGTCCATTGTTTTGGTTGTTTCTATAATTGGAATGGGAATTGCTCTGCCACCGAAAATTACGCGATAACCAACTGTTTGCCCTTCTTTTGTCCGCCGTTTACGACCGGATAAAATTAGAATTTCATTAGGTTTACAAATTTGTATGAATGTATTGATAAACCAGATAAGTATTACTACTCCAAATATGGATAAAGCGATGGGTAAACCTGAAGAAACTTCTTTTGTTAAGTTATTAGGCTGGTTAGTTTCTAAAACTCTAGGAGCTTGTGCAATTTCTACTGTAGTTATTTCGGTTTTCCCTGGCTCAATAAATTTACTTTTCATTAGCTAAATTTCCTCATTACAAAGTGTGAAATTAATTAAGAGATTTCTGGCTCAAATGAAATTAAAATAAATTACTACACAAATTATATATCAATCATCATTCTCTCTTCTTTTTTACCAACAAAATCAACTGAATACAAGTCTCAAAATTCATCAATACTTTTGACTTTTAACTTAGTTAGTTGTCAAAATTCTTGGGTCTAAAAATCCACCTTTTAATCAGTTATCAGTTAAATATTTTTTCTAGTTTGAGCAAAATAACAAAGTAAGAATTTAACTTCTGACTTCTGACTTCTGACTTCGTTATATCCTGTTGGGATAATTAGTTAGAAAAAATTCTAAGTTTGTAGTTGCGCTAAAGCGCTGCAAATATATAGCAGTCAAAGCAAAGACCAGGACATTTATAAATGCTCTCTCCGAGCGTCAGGGATTACTTCTGACTTCTGATTTCTGACTTCTGACTTGGGCGTAGCGCTATACCTCTGGTGCTAAAGGTCAACTACGAGAGCTACTATTATTAAGTTTTTGACAGAACATGATATTATTCCTGGTTATGAAAAAATGATGGGGAAACTACCCACACCTGATTATTTTCCGTGCCCACAATAAATACTTTTTCTCCCTTAGTAAATTCTTTAGATTCTTGTGTACGGGCAATTAGCTCAAGATTAGACCCCTTAATATATAGACGTACTTTTCCTCTACTATGAGCATCAAAAGGAATTTCTACAGTGCAAGGTAGACCCAAAAAATCTTGAGGACTAACTAGACTATTTATAACTTGTCGTTGACGAAAAATCGACAACAACAAAACTATGAACATTCCAGCAAATATTCCCACTGCTACTGAGATATAGGCTAGTATTAAAACTTGATTTTTCATCGTGATTTATTCCTAAGTAAAAAATCCTAAGATTTCTCCTCAGACGACCTAGCCATCCAATCTTCTGATACTACCCATACTCTATTATTTTCCACTCCCACTATAAACACTTTTTCTCCTCTAGTAAACTCCCTATTTTCTTCAGTAAAAGCAATAAATGCCACGATAGACTCCTTAACATTTACTCGGATTTTGCCTTTACTATTTTTATCAAAAGGAATTTCGACTGTTCCCGAAAGACCTAGCAAATCATCACTACGCACCAAGCTATCAGCGGGACTATTTTTTAAGGTATGTAATACATAAGCCATAATTGTGCCACATAAAATACCAACAATTATAGAAATAATGGCAATTATAGTAGGTGAAAGACTGGTAGAAAGATTGGATAACAAAATTCCAGTTAAGCCAAAAAAGCAACTGCCAAAAGTCCAGAATTTCCAGCTAAAAAATGGTAACCATAACCGCCGACGAGGCTGGTGATATATTGAGGTATTATCTTCTTTATTTTTTTTGTCAATAATTTCCAGGTCTTGCTCAAACTCTCCCTCAAATTCTACACCATCTATACCTGCAAATGCTGAGACTGCAACAAATGCTCCACCAATAATTAGACAGAAAATATAAGCTGATTCCATAATTTGTCCTTCATAATTTTTAGTACCCTTTTATCTATTTATATTGTGACAAATTAGTTTCCCTATTTACCAATTTGTAAAAAAAATTTGTATTTGACTGGGAAACTGCCTGCTATATCATCAGCAGGAATCTTAATTATTATGAAAACTTTTTTGTTGGAGTACAGAGTGGTTTTGTTTGAGGGGCTTAGAGATGTTGCATCCAATGTCAGTAGATTGTGGGCAGTCGTGAATTGAATCTGGTATAAAGTCAATAGACGATTAATTTCATCTTCTAACCAGTTAATAAAAGTTTGATAAGCTATGATTTGTGGATTAAATTTTGGGGAATTATTAGGGAAAGCCTCCCCTTTAAAGGGTAAAAAAAATTCTTTTTTTCCTTTTAGTCAATCCTCTCCTTAAAAGGGAGAGTTCATTAATGGATAATGGAGAATTGATAATTACCTCTGGTTAAAACCGTACGGGAATTGAATATAATAAATATTGCCTTTTTTTCCCTTAAAATGGGATGCTTTAAACCATAATTCTTGAATTATTAATTATTAATAATTAATTGTTCGGTAATAATTAATTATTAACGGAAACGAGAGAAGGAAGTTTGGCAGAAGATATATATTTTCGTCAAATTCAAAAAGTAGCTAAGTTGAAAGTGCAGTTATTATGGCGGCGTCGTGTCACCTGGTTATTGGGAATACAAATGACAGTTATTTGGTTAATGGCAATAAACGGTCTTGCTCCCACTAGAGGCGCTAGTAATATGCTGGTATTTTGCTATTTTTTACAAGTATGTAGAAATTACGCTTTGCGTCGCTCTGACAAATTTGCTGTTATTGTGCAAGTTTTTTGTTTGTATGTTTTGCTGTTTATAGGAGGGTTTTTATTACCGACATTATTATGTGGAGTCAATGAAATTTTGAGTACGCCAAATTATCTGATGGGTTTACCTCAATTTCTCCTGTTATGACCGTTTTTTGTATTCTATAACTATAGCGCAATAGTTAAATTAATTTTGATTCCTGCTTACACTTTAGAATTACAGGTGAGTTGGTTATTTGTATACTTAGTTTTCCTAGAATTAATATTGCCTGGGGTAACTTTGACAACAGTGGAGAAGTTTTTAGTGGTGAGTGAAAAATGCTTGTCTCGCCCATTTATTTTTACTGGAGTAGGTAATGTTTAGAGGAAACAAGTTGGTTTATTGGGGTTTGGTATCAGCGAGTGGCGGATGGTTTGTTAGGGGTGGCGATTAGTAAGGAAATGTTGGTATTTAAGATGCTAGGACTATTTTTATTTTTGCCCTTAGGAATTATTGTAGTTACTGTCAGGTCATCTTGGTTTCAACGTTTACGTTGTTGATTATTTGTGGCAGAATCAAATTAAAAAAGCGGTCAGCACTCAGCACTCAGCACTCAGCAGTAAATGTGAACGAAGGGGAATGTTACCCCTCCGCGCACCTTCCGGTTTATAGAAACCGGGGATTTAAACGATCGCTCAAAAAGCTGTTAACGCAGTTCCTCCGCAGGAGGCTAGCGTATGGGCTAAAAGCGAGCTAGCTAGTTAATTTTTCCGAAATTTATTAACAATTATATGTAGGTTTATTTATCAAATCATCTGTTTGAAAAATATGTGTCTTGTCTTAAGCATTTAGCTGACAGCTAAATGCTTAAGACTATTAATTTATTATCTTTAAAAGAGGAAGTATAATTAAAATATTGAGCAAAAATTAAAAGTTCCTCTCAAAGCAGATTAGCTAATTTGATCATTAATTAAAAATCTATAGCAATCAGGAATTAGATGTGAGAATTGAGGTGTTATTTAAAAGTATAGAATATAGCAGTTATCTTATGAATAAGATACATTTTTTTGTTCTTCTCTGTTCCCTGTTCCCAGTTAAGTATTCCCTAAAAGTCTCCAATATCTCACAACTCAAATCATATTGCTATATTAGTACATTATAATCAAGAAAAAGCTAACTGCTAATACCTAAATACTTACCGAATAATTAAGGTAGAAAGCCTACCCATTTATGGATAAAAAACGGTTGTTTTGCTGGCGCAAAGCTTCGCTTTTCATCTCGCGAAGCGTTTCATGTCGGCTCTTAGCCGAAAACGGGTATCGCCGAGATGAAAAGTATTTGCGGAGCATTCCGATAGGAAAGCTTTCCGTAGGATAGGATGGCGAGGTTTCCTGAAGAATGCAGAGCCACTCCGAAGTGCGCCATATCCAATCAACCAAGAAAAGAAAAAAAAATTCTTTTAGTCAATCCTATCTGTTCTAAGAAGAGGTAATTATTAATTATTAATTGTTAATTATCAATTAATGAAGTCGTGCCTCTCTTCTTCCTTCTGGAATACTATATACTTAAAATACTGAGGTTTTGAGGAAATTAAACATGGTAACACCACTTCCTTTGTCCCAAACTGATGCAGAAATTGTTGATCCCGATAGTGATGGTCAACCCATGGCAGATAATACGATTCAATTTCGTTGGATTACAGTTATTCAGTATAATTTAGCTTGGCTATTTGCAGATAATTCAGAAATTTTTGTTGCTGGAGATTTATTTTGGTATCCAGTAGAAAATAATAATAAATTACGACAATTTCCAGATGTAATGGTAGTATTTGGAGTGGCAAAAGGAGATAGGGGTTATTATCAGCAATGGAAAGAAAATAATATTGCTCCACAGGTAGTATTTGAGATTCTTTCTCCAGGAAATACAGCTAAAGAAATGAACCGCAAACTATTATTTTATGACCGCTATGGAGTGGAAGAATATTATCTGTACGACCCTCAAAAAAATACTTTTACCGGATGGTTACGTTTAGAACCTTGGCTGGAAATAATTGATGAAATGAATGGTTGGGTTTCACCAAGGTTGGGTATAAAGTTTGAGCTAACAGAAGAAACATTAATGTTGTATCGTGCTGATGGGCAACCTTTTAGAGATTATATTGAAGTAGAGCAACAACTGGAGGTGTCAGAAAGTCGGGCAACTGCTGCGGAGGAACAACTTCTACAGGAACGTCAAGCTAAGGAAATAGGACAGGAGCGTGCCAAACGGTTGGAAGAGTTATTGCGAGAAGCGGGTATCGATCCCTATGGCAATGAATAGGTTAAGTTTTTAGAGAAAATAGGCAATGTGGGATGATGCGTTACGTTACTACTAATACACCCTACTGGCGTGTCTAGCTTAAAAATGTGGGTTAAAAAACCTAACCCCCCAACCCCCTTAAGTGCTAGCGTTGGGGGGTAAATCACCCCTCTCCTTGCAGGAGAGGGGTTGGGGGAGAGGTCTTCTAGGTTGCTCGCTCCTAAGTCACGATTTTAGTCTAGACACGCTACTACTGAATTGACACATCTAAAATGGTGCGTTAGATGGGGAGTGTGGGGAGTGTGGGGAGATGGAGAGATGGGGAGATAAACACACCTAGAAACAAAAATAAGAGTGCACAGTTTTAGCTGTGCCACTCCATTACAATTTTACTTATTCGCAGGATAAATTCAACAAAGTATTCTTGTTATTGGGTTTCCTACCTCAACCAAACCTACGCTTATTACATTTTTCTAGATCAATAGTTTGAAGGAATTTTTTAATGAAAACAAAAACATTTTTGCATCTGACTTTTTACAGTATCTTTTGGGTCTGGAATTTGGCATTTTTAGGACTTGTATATTTCTGGATTTTACCAACCATTGGATACTCTTTAATTGAAGCTACATTTTCTGGTTTAATCCCCAATCAATTTTTGATTACTTTTATCGGCATAGTAGCAATTCCAACTATTTGTACTATTTTTGGTGGATGGCATTTTCGCAAACAACCTCTACAATTAATCCGATTATTTTATGGTGTAGAAGCTCCTTTATTTTTACTATGTTTATTACGTTTATTTGTGCTGCGAGAACTTACCCAAGCTAGCACTTTAATTTTAGGCACAATATTAGTTAGTATTATCGCATTTGCTCTGGAACTTTTATATGGTTATGCTAATCGAAATCGGTTAGCATCATGGTTACAAATGTTTGCCCATACTCTCATGTTATTAACTGGTTTATATGTGGGAATATTACTGCTATTTTATGCTGTGACGGCCAGTGCTCATCGAGGTCCGGTAAGACCTTCGAGTAAGACCTTTGAGTAAGACCTCGGAGTGAGTCCTCTGAGTATGAGTAGGACCTCTGAGTCACTTTGTGCCAAATTGAGATTAGACGAGCAGTAAGATG
>NZ_JAAHGT010000466.1:2376-7455 GCF_010672385.1 Okeania sp. SIO2F4 | reverse complement strand
ATAGTAAAGTCGGGGTTGAGTCTCCGAAACCTAATACTAACTTCCTCAAATACAGAAACAAATGTTGAGATATTGCCTCTAAATTTACCAACTCTGAAAATCACCAAAATTAGATATGCTTTCCCTACTACTATCTGTGCTGATGTGGTAGGAATTTTTACTTCTGTTATAGTTTTTCAGATAATTTTTTGATGATTAAAGTCAAAAACCAGGTCTGGGGAAAAAAAGAAATTTAACCAAACAGTAAAGTCGGGGTTGAGTCTCCGAAACCTGATACTAACTTCCTCAAATACAGAAACAAATGTTGAGATATTGCCTCTAAATTTTCCTACTGTGAAAATTACAAACCTTAGATATGTTTTGCCTACTGCTTTATCTGTTGATGTTTTGAGGATTAAAAAAAAGAAAATTTATAACTATCTTTTATCCAAAAAACTACTCCTCTTCCTCTTTCTTGTTTATTATCTCTTCCCACTTTCTATTCAGTTAAGTTATTCCCCATTACCTCTTCCCTATTTCCTATCATTGATAAGTATGTAACTGGACATGATATAATTTATTAGTCTTATAATTGAATTCAAAATTTAATAGCAAAAATCCATGAAAGCAGTCACTATTAGTCGGTATGGTTCCACTGAAGTTTTAGAATATTCAGAAATTGAAAAACCTCAAATTACACCCAATCAATTATTAGTCAAAATTCAAGCTACCAGTGTTAACCCTGTTGATTGGAAAATTAGACAAGGGCAAATACAATTATTATCCGGTTTTAACTTTCCTATTGTTTTAGGTTGTGACTTATCTGGAGTTGTATTAGAAGTAGGGGAAAAAGTAGAAAACTTTGAACCTGGAGATGAAATTTATACATTTATTAATCCATTAGTCGGAGGTGCTTATGCAGAATATATTGCTATACCTGCAAATACTGCTGCATTAAAACCAAAAAACATCACTCACTCCCAAGCAGCAGCAATTCCTGTTGCAGGTTTAACTGCTTTTCAAGCATTACTTGATTTAGGTCAAATTAGACCAGGACAAAAAGTATTAATTAATGGTGCTTCTGGTGGAGTTGGAACTTTTGCAGTACAAATTGCTAAGGCAATGAAAACTGAAGTAATAGGTGTTTGTAGTAGTAAAAATATTACCTTAGTAGAAAGTTTAGGAGCAGATCGAGTTATTGATTATAATCAGATTGATTTTACTAAAGAATCTGAACAGTATGAAATTATTTTTGATGCTGTTGGGAAAGAAACTTTTTCTAGTTGTGAAAATGTCTTGAAACCAGAAGGAATTTATATTTCTACTCTACCAACTGTAGAAAATTTACCTTCTACTTTGATAACCTTATTTATGCCTGGTAAAAAATCTAAATTAGTTCTCGCCCAACCTAACCCCCGTGACTTAATTTCCATCCGAGAATTGATTGAAGATGAATTAGTTAAACCAATTATTGACCGAACATATAAATTAGGAGAAATAGCAGAAGCTCATGCTTATAGTGAAATGGGTCGTGCTGTTGGAAAAATTGTAATTAGTAACGAAGAAACAAGTTTAGTTGACTAAAAAATTTTCCATTATGAAAAAGTAGAGTATTCATCCCAATCTCAAATAAATTTAGTAGTCAGGTAAGCAAATATTTAGGGATTGATATTAAAGGTTAACAAATAGCATATTCAGATAATGAGCGATCTATAAATTTATTTGATTGACAGTAAGACAGCAACACCTGAGACTCCCTATACTTTTTCTTTTCTTTGCCTTTTTTCTCACTCACTCCTTATATGATATATAGCAATTTCCGTCTCTGAGTGAGGTACAAAATGAGTTTGTTTGAGAGATTAGGTAGGAACGTTGTATGCAACGTCCCTAGGTCATAGTAATTTGAGAAACAGGTATATAGAAAAGGATAAAAACAACTTTACCTCAGTAACTTGAGAAACGCTATAAGTAATATTTAACTACTCTATATATATTAGTAGTTTTGACAAAATAGGATATTAATATGTTGATTAAAAATGAACTTCTAGAAATAGAAACTGCTCCAGGAATACAAATATACAATATTACTCCCCAAGTTATTGATGTCTTAACTAAAACTGGCATAACCGATGGGCAGGTAATTGTATTTTCTAGGCACACAACTACCGCTTTAGCGATTAATGAAAATGAGGAAAGATTAATTGAAGACCTGAAAGTATACTTGAGAAAGTTAGCACCAGAATCTGACAAGTATCTCCATAATGATTTGCATCTGCGAGATGTTCCTCCCGATGAACCAATTAATGCTCATTCTCATCTAATGGCAATGACTTTAAATAATAGTGAAGTAATTCCAGTTGTGTCGGGAAAATTAGCTTTAGGAACTTGGCAGTCAGTATTATTTTTTGAATTAGATGGACCCCGAAAAAGAAATTTATTAGTGCAAGTTAATGGCAGATAAAATTTGATTGTATCAGTCTCTTACCCCCAGATAAGATAGCTGGCAAATTCCAACTTCAGACTGCAAATTTTACCTAGACAGCCTAACCATAACTAGGGAATTATCAATTGAAGCTGGTAAATTTTCCCCATCAATATAAAAGTTAAATTATTTTCCTGAGAGTCTGACACTCCCCTCCACTTAATGGCAGATAAAATTTGATTGTATCAGTCTCTTACCCCCAGATAAGATAGCTGGCAAATTCCAACTTCAGAGTTCAAATTTTACCTAGACAACCTAACCATAACTAAGGAATTATCAATTGAAGCTGGTAAATTTTCCCCATCAATATAAAAGTTAAATTATTTTCCTGAGAGTCTGATACTCCCCTCCACTTAATGGCAGATAAAATTTGATTGTCTGAGTCTGTTACTCCCAGATAAGATAGCTGGCAAATTTCAACTTTAGACGGCAAATTTTACCTAGACAACCTAACCATAACTTTGGAGTAATAAATTTATATAGGGTGAATTTTTCCATCCCAAGGGTATGAAACCCCACCCCATTTTTTTTCACTATATAGAAATATAAAACTCAAATTTAGTACCCAAAACTGACTTAAGAAGACAGAAAAACTAACTGCCTCATTTCAAAAGGAAATATAGAGGATATCACAATACCTGAAACACCTGTTTCCTAAAAGGGTAGCCTTGAGTATATATGAGCACACCTTCTCCATTATACTTACGCTACCATGTCAAGTTTTTTTAATCAAGCATTTTTTTGAAATTTATCAATTAGAGGCGATCGCCCGATTCAAATTGGTTCCCATCCTTTATGCATAAATTATGAAAAATTATCAAAATTGGGTCTCCAAAGCAAAAAGGTTGAATCAGAAATTTTTTGCCCAGTTAAATGGTTAAATAATACCAAATCCGGTTATCATAAAGTACCTTTTTCACATTCCTCTCTAACTCTTCTGCCTTCTACCTTACCTTAGATAATAAAGCTTGTGTCTAAACCAGATTTAGTATAATTCCATCAAAATACCCTGCTAAAATACCCTAGTTTAAGGAAGGAATAAACTGCAATTATTGCACAGTATAACCACCATCTATTGTGAGGGAATGACCGATAATAAAACTAGCTGCATCGGAACATAACCAAACAACAGCATTAGCTATTTCTTCTGGTTTGCCAAAACGACCAATAGGTTGTGCTGCCTTAGCTTCACTGCGACCAATCTTAGATAAAATACGGTCAAGTAAATCTGTTTGAGTCGGACCAGGACAAACACTATTAATCCTAATACCTGCTGCTGCTTGTTCCAAAGCAATAGCTTTTGTTAACCCTATAACACCATGTTTACTAGCACAATAAATTGAAACATTAGGGCTACCTACTAATCCGAATCCGGAAGCATTATTTACTATTGCTCCCCCACCATTTTTTAACATTTCAGGAATTTGATATTTCATCGATAACCAAACTCCTTTAAGATTGGTATTAATAACCTGATTCCAATTTTCTTCAGTTTGTTCAATACTAGGTCCTAATATCCCTTCTGTACCTGCATTATTGAAGGCGTAATCTAAACGATTATAAGTATTAATTGTTTGATTAACTAAGTTTTCAACTTCAGTGGCTTGAGTAATATCTGTTTTAATAAATATAGCTTCACTGCCAATTTCTTTAATCATTACCACTGTTTCTTGACCTTCTTTTTCCATGCGATCGCCAATAACTACTTTGGCTCCTTTCTTAGCAAAAGCTACAGCGGTTGCTCTACCAATACCTGAACTTCCTCCAGTGACAAGAGCAATTTTTCCCTCAAATTCGTTGTTCATAATTTATGCTTGTGTAAACAACATTAGATTTTACCAAAATCATCTTATCATTGCTAAGATAAAATTAGTTATTCTGCAAAAATAATCACTAATTATCAAAAAATTTTCTTCATGCTAAAAAGGTCGAATCATAGATTTTTTTTTGCCTGCTTCAATAGCTAAAAAAATAATCAAAATTCCCTGATAGAGTACTATAGTAATCAGGGAATATAACTGCAACTACTGCACAGTATAACCACCATCTATTGTGAGGGAATGACCTGTAATAAAACTAGCTGCATCAGAACATAACCAAACAACAGCATTAGCTATTTCTTCTGGTTGACCAAAACGACCAATAGGGTGTGCTTTTGCCATTGCTGCCATTTGGGCTTTAGCTTTACTATCATCCATCTGGGCTAAACCACGGTTAATCATATCTGTTTGAATTACACCAGGACAAACACTATTAATTCTAATACCTGCTGTTGCTTGTTCCAAAGCAACAGCTTTTGTTAACCCTATAACACCATGTTTACTAGCACAATAAATTGAAACATTAGGGCTACCTACTAATCCAAATATAGAAGCATTATTTACTATTGCACCACCACCATTTTTTAATATTTCAGGAATTTGATATTTCATTGATAACCAAACTCCTTTAAGATTGGTATTAATAACCTGATTCCAATTTTCTTCAGTTTGTTCAATACTAGGTCCTAATATCCCTTCTGTACCTGCATTATTGAAGGCGTAATCTAAACGATTATAAGTATTAATTGTTTGATTAACTAAGTTTTCAACTTCAGTGGCTTGAGTAATATCTGTTTT
>NZ_JAAHGT010000466.1:0-2276 GCF_010672385.1 Okeania sp. SIO2F4 | reverse complement strand
GTTCAATACTAGGTCCTAATATCCCTTCTGTACCTGCATTATTGAAGGCGTAATCTAAACGATTATAAGTATTAATTGTTTGATTAACTAAGTTTTCAACTTCAGTGGCTTGAGTAATATCTGTTTTGACAAATATAGCTTCACTACCCACTTCTTGAATCATTGCCACTGTTTCTTCACTTTCTTTTTCCCTACGACTAGCAATAACTATTTTGGCTCCTTTCTGAGCAAATGTTATAGCAGTAGCTCTGCCAATACCAGAACTTCCTCCAGTGATTAGGGCAACTTTTCCTTCAAATTCTTTCATTTTCTGATTAATTTCCAATTAATTTCCAAACTGTTGTTTTTCTATTTGAGCAATATCTTTCATAGAATTTTGTAACCAATCTTGAATATCAGGTTCTCATCCCTGTTTAAATTCAGTAGTTAACCAAATATCTACAATTTCTTGAGCAACTAGGGGAGTAGTCACAAACCCACCTAGAGTTAGGACATTATAATTATTAATTGATCGTGATTTTTCGGCAGCAAAGCTATTCTCACAGACTGCTGCATAGACATGAGGATACTTGTTAGCAATAATAGCCATTCCCATACCCGTTCCACATACAAGTATTCCACGCTCTACTTGTTGAGTTCCTACCATTTGTGAGACTTGAGCAGCTACCTGATAATAAGGTGTTTCTTGGGTGGAATTATTAACACCAATATCTTCTACTTCTATACCTTTGTTTTGTAGGTGTTGCTTGACTGCTTCCTTAATATCGAATCCATAAGGGTCTGCTCCAATTGCTATTTTCATACTGGGTTTTTCTCCTGTTTAAGCTGTAATAAACATCTCGGAAAATTAATCTCAAAGCTTTAGTAATTCCTAGTAAAACTTAGTTATTGGAAATGTTTAATACTAATGTCTACACACATAAATTTTTTTATGATCATATACTAGCTTACTTAATAAATTTAGTCACAACAAGAATTTCACTTCTTTACCTCGCCAATCCGACGGCTCCCCTACCTGACTCCTGTACGGGCGATTCGCGAATCGCTCCTACGACCAAAATATTACAACTTAAATAGGATTGCTATATATGATAATATCCCAAATTAATATTACCATTTATCTAGTATTTTAATTATGACACAAAAAATTATCCTCAAATATATTGATAGCTCAATCAAAGCAGTTAATTGGTTGGAATCTCAAATCAATGATGATGGTAGTTATTCTCTAGAAACCCAGGATTTAGCTTGTTATTATAAGTCTCCTTATCTGTTTTATATATCTGGAAAAATAGAACTAGCAAACAGAATATTGAATTATATAAAGAATCAGTTTTTAAGAGCAAATGGTGATTTAACAACTCAGGAAAATTATAAAAGTGAAAATGCTGCTTTTGCTGAATATTGGGCTTATATTAATGGTTGGATTGCTATAGCTGCTCAGAAAATGGGAAGGTTTGATATTGCTTATCCTGTTTATCAATATCTAACGTCATTTTATCATCCAGAACTGGGTGGTTTTACAACTAATAAACCTTTGGAAAAAGGTGAAAATGTTGTGGATGTTTTGACTACTGCTCATTTAGGATTAACTTGTTTATATTTTGGCGATTTGGAAACAGCAAAAAAGGCTGGAAAATTGTTAGATAAGTTTATGAATATACAGCCAGATATTAACTCTGGATTTTATCTACGGATGAATGATGATGAAAAATTAATACTTGATTTTTCCGAGGATGTATCTTTATTTTTTCAGGTCAGTGCAACTCAACAAAATCAAGCTTATTTTATGATTGGATATCCTTTAGCTTTTTTGGCTAATCTCTACAGAAGCACTGGGGATAATTTTTACCTAAATACTGCTAATAAATATTTGGATTTTGCTTTTAGTTGCCATGAAAATATACGGTCATTTTATTTTAGTCATAAGGTGGCGTGGGGTGCTGCTATAATTGCCAATCTAACTGGGGAAATAAAAGCAACTGAATTATCAAAAAGTATCGCCGAGCATTTGTTAAGTATTCAGACTGAAACAGGAGCTTGGTTAACCGAACAACCAACTTATTCATATTTTGACCAAACCGCAGAAATTGCTATTTGGTTGAGAGAAATAGCTACAGAAATAATTAATAATTAACAATTAATAATTAATAGAGTTGTTGGGAAATAAGGTAAAATGATTCAAGAAGAAATTGGCCATAAAAATGCTAAATATTGAACGAGCCTTAAAACAAGACAGGTTACTCAGAGCATTAACGGGATTAAACCGTAAAGCA
>NZ_JAAHGT010000465.1 GCF_010672385.1 Okeania sp. SIO2F4 | reverse complement strand
AAGCCATCCTCGACTCGGACCTCATCGGGATCATGCAAGCCATTTCGTCCAAGGTCGACTTTTCCGATGCCGACGAAGCTCTGGCCACTCCCCTTTTAAAGGGAAAAAAGCGGTCGGAAAGCGAAGCATGACCTTAGGATGGGATGGCGAGGTCTCCGTTCCCTCCGGGACGCTACGCGAACTTCGAAGCTTTGCGAAGCGCAAACGCTTGCCTCCAATCTCCCAAGAGAGAAGATAAAATTTTTCATGATTAGTCAATCAATTCCGTTTTCAAGAAGAGGTAATAATTAATAATTAATAATTAATAATTAATAATTAATTGTTGAATATATGTCTATTTTTGTTGAGAACCTAGAGCAGCAACTGCCACTCCAACTAATAAAATAACTGCTCCCAATAAAACAATTAGAGAAGGCATCTCATCAAACAATACATAACCCAAAAAACTGGCTCCAACAGGTTCAAATAAAATTGCCAAAGTAACTAAAGTAGGAGACATCCAACGCACTGCCCAATTAAAACTTGTATGTCCTATTAATTGAGGCACTAACGCCATTAATAATAAATAAAAATAGACTAAACCAGAATAACCAAAGTAGTCAACACCCGAAATTAAGGAAATAGGCAATAATACAATTGCAGCTATACTATAGACTACCACAATATAGCCTCCAATACCAAACCCCTTGGTTTGAGCTTCACGTGCCAGAAGCATATAGAAACTAATTGTCCAAGCTCCCATGAGGGCTAAAAAATTTCCCAGAAGAGGTTTACTACCCGTAGTTGTCCCACCAATATCTGCTAAACCAATCATTACTCCTCCAGTCATAGCTACTACTATGCCAATAACTGTCTGGAGAGAAAGTCTTTCCTTGAAGCACCACCATGACAACAAAGCTACCCAGATAGGGTTAGTCGTGACCAGGGTAGTAGAAGCTGCGATCGAAGTGTAAGATAAAGAAGTAATCCAAAGAGGAAAATGAGTGGCGAGGCAAACTCCCGCTGCTCCTGCATAGAGTATTGCCCCTGGTTGGAGGTTTTGCCACTTAATTTTCGACCATGTTGGTAATAATAGTAAAGAAGCGATCGCCACCCGCGAGGCAGCTATTACTAGACTAAACCCTATCCCACTCATTCCCGCAGATAGACTTGCCAACCTGATTAATATTGCACCAGTAGATATTGCCAAAACACCGATAGTTAGAACTAATATAATTAACCAGTTAGAAGGTTTCATAAGTAAATAAAAAATGGTATGATTAAGTTTATCCAATTATTAGTTGAGTATGCTAAAGCTAACTATTATAGTTTTAATTATTCTCATAGGTTCTGCCCTTTGTTCTGCTACTGAAACAGCTTTACTTTCAGTTTCTCCTATTAAAGTACAACAGTTAGCGCAGCCTAAAAAACCAGCAGCATTAGCACTGTGGGTAATTAAGAAAAAAATTAACCGCCCCATTGCCACTGTTGTGATTATTAATAACATTTTTAATATTGTTGGCAGTATCTTAATTGGTAATATAGCAGCTTCAGTTTTAGGGAATGCTTGGTTAGGAGTTTTTTCTGCTATTTTGACATTTTTAGTAATAGTTTTTGGTGAAATTATTCCCAAAACTCTTGGGGAACGCTATGCCATGAGATTTGCGTTAACTATAGCTTTGCCTGTGCAGGGATTAACTTTTTTATTTACTCCGATAGTCTGGTTCATGGAAAAAATTACATCACCTTTTACTCAAGGAAAAAAATTACCCACTACTAATGAAGCAGAAATTATGTTTTTGACCAGAATAGGATATAAGGAGGGGGTAATTGAAGGGGATGAAGCTGAAATGATTAGAAGAGTATTTCGGCTAAATGATAAAAGTGCATTTGACATTATGACTCCTCGAATAGCGACAACCTATTTATATAGTAATTCAACTATAGCTGAGGTTAAATCAGATATTATTAATTCTCAACATAGCCGAATTATTGTCATCGGAGATTCTATCGATGACGTACTTGGTATGGTCTTAAAACATGAATTACTTAAGGCTATGATTGAGGGAAAAGAAAATCAAAAAATTGCTGATTTTATGCGAGATGTTAGGTTTATTCCAGATACATTGAGGGTGGATATATTATTGAAAGAATTTCAGAAATATCGTCAACATTTGATGGTTGTTTTAGATGAATATGGAGGAATGTCGGGAGTGGTTACTCTGGAGGATGTGTTGGAAGAATTAACTGGTGAAATTGTTGATGAGACTGATAAAAGTGTTGACTTACAAGTTGTGGCAAGAATGAGAGGAAAAATCAAGTTAAAGGATGAGTAATTTCAGTTAGACAAGGGAGTAGGGATTAGGGAGTAGGGAGTAGTTAGGAGTCAGATTTTTTTGATAAACTTTTCTTTTTTCTGCTAGACAAGGGAGTAGGGATTAGGGAGTAGGGAGTAGTTAGGAGTCAGATTTTTTGATAAACTTTTCTTTTTTCTGCTAGACAAGGGAGTAGGGATTAGGGAGTAGGGAGTAGTTAGGAGTCAGATTTTTTTGATAAACTTTTCTTTTTTCTGCTAGACAAGGGAGTAATGTAAGGACAGTTCCATGGAACTGTCCTTAGATAGGTGAGAGAAAAGGTTTCCTGATTTTCTGGAAATTTCTAATAAAGAAGATTCATTAACTATCTAAATCAAGACTTATACACCGAACCCATAAACCCAGTTTTTCACAGATGTCTATTGTTAAAACATAAGATTTCTTATAAAAACCGGGTTTCTTTGCGTAACTCTTATAAATATAATTGCTCTGAACAAATTTTTTCGGTCAACTTTTCTTTTCCCTGAAAATTACGTTACACTAATTATCACAAATTTAAAATTTTGAAGATTCTCCAAAAAATTATGCTGCCAACTGTTTTAATTACTGGTGCTTCTCAAGGTTGTGGTAGAGAAACAGCACTTTTATTTGCGAGAAAAGGATATAACGTTGTCTTAGCTGCTAGAAAGTTAGATAGATTAGCAGCAACAGCAAATGAAGTCAGGGAAATTGGTAAATCTGCCTTGGCTATTCCTACAGATGTTACTGATGCTAAACAAGTAGAATATTTGGTGCAAAAAGCAATAGAATTCTATGAAAAAATTGATGTATTAGTTAATAATGCTGGTATTTGTCTGACTGGTGGAATAGAACATACAACTTTAGAAGATTTTCAACAATTAATGAATGTCAATTTTTTCGGTTATGTGAATACAATTAAAGCTTTATTACCCCATTTTTTATCAAAAAAATCTGGCACAATTATTAATGTTGGTTCCTTTGGTGGAAAAATGCCTTTGCCAAAAATGACTGCTTATTGTGCTAGTAAATATGCAGTTACTGGATTAACTGATACTTTGCGTTTGGAATTAGAGTCAAAAGGAATTAATGTTAGTTCTGTACAACCAGGGGTTATTAATAGTGATTTTCTGGAAAGGGCGCAGTTTCGAGGTGGAGATAATTCGGAAGTAGAAGCTAGTCGCCAACAAATGAATTTGGCTTTAGAATCTAATTTTGTTAGTCAGCCAAAAGATATTGCTGAAGCTATCTGGAATGTTGTTAAAAATAAACAGTCTGAAGTAGTAGTAGGTTCGGCTGTTTTAGCAACAGAAACTTATAGATTATTTCCTGGTTTAGTTCAGTTTATGATGGGAAAAAGTTTGGGGTAATTTATAGCTGAGAAAGTGTTGCTGATGAAAATATGATGAAGGCAAGATCGATGAGATTATTTTTTATCGTTGGTTATTCCTAGCTATTATTTATTAAGCATATCTTTCTTTGCTATTTTTATCTAATGATTTATTAGTCGGAAAAGTCTGAAAATTGTCGTAAATTTATAAATAATGCCTACTCCGATATACCATATTACTCCTTTTAATAATCTTGCTTCTATTCTAAATTATGGTGGATTAATTGCTCTTAATAGACTCAAAGAAAAACAAGTTAGTTATACAAATATTGCTTATGAACAAATTCAAAAGAGAAGAGCAATAAAAGGAGTTCCTTGTGGCGCAGGAGGTGTACTCCATGATTATGTTCCTTTTTATTTTGCACCCCGTTCACCAATGCTTTTTACTATTCATAAAGGAAATGTAGAAAGTTATCAAAATGGTCAAAGTTCAATTATTCATTTAGTTGTAGAAATAGAAGCAATAGAAAACTCAAATTTAGATTTTGTTTTTACTGACGGTCATGCAGTTATGGATTACTCTGATTTTTATGACGATCTTTATGACCTAAATTATATTGATTGGGAATTAATGGAATCAAAATATTGGTTTGATTATGATGAGGATAACAGTCGCAAATGTCGCCGACAAGCTGAATTTTTAGTACACAAATTTTGCCCTTGGACATTGGTTAAATAAATTGGTGTTGTAAATGACTATATGAAAATAAAAGTCCAGAAAATATTAGAAAATTATGATTATAAACCTCTTGTAAAAATACATTCTGATTGGTATTATTAATGATAGATTAGTAGATAGTTATAAATAATTCAAAAAATAGAAATTATTTGAAGGAAGAAAATGGTTGAATTTAAGCAAGGTAATCTCCTAGAAGAAAATATAGAAGCCCTGGTTAATACAGTTAATTGTGTTGGTGTGATGGGAAAAGGTATTGCCTTGCAATTCAAACAGGCATTCCCAGAAAACTTCAAACAATACAAAAAAGCTTGTGATGCTAAACAAGTACAACCAGGGCAAATGTTTACTACTTCTACAGGTAAATTATTTCCCAGATATATTATTAATTTTCCTACCAAACGTCACTGGAAAGGAAAATCAAAAATAGAAGATATTGAATCTGGATTAAAAGCTTTAATTGAAGACGTAAAACAGCTCAAGATTCAGTCGATCGCTATTCCCCCTTTAGGGTGCGGTAATGGTGGTTTAAATTGGGAAGTAGTAAAACCGATGATAGTTAATGCTTGTGCTGAATTTCCTGATGTTCAGGTTGTAATTTTTGAACCAATAGGTACACTAATAGCTGACCAAATTAAAGTTGGTACCAAAAAACCGAATATGACTCTTGCTCGCGCTTTATTTATCCATTTGCTAGAGTTGTATGCAATTCCAGGTTATCGTTTAACCAAACTTGAAATTCAGAAACTTGCTTATTTTCTTCAGGAAGCTGAACAACCATTAAAATTACGTTATCAAAAACATCATTATGGTCCTTATGCTGATAATCTCAATCATGTTCTACAAGCATTAGATGGTCATTTCATTCGTGGATATGGAGATAGAAGTCAGGAGTCACAAATGTATGTTTTACCAGAGGGAAGAAATGCAGCTCATAACTATCTAGAAAAGCATCCCGAAGCTAACGAACGTCTCGAAAGAGTTAGTAATTTAATTACTGGGTTTGAAACTCCTTACGGCATGGAAATGCTGGCAACAATTCATTGGGTAGTGACAAAAGAAGACCCTCAAGCAGCAGAAGATAGTGAAAAAGCGATCGCATTAGTACAAGAATGGAATGAAAGAAAACGTAAACTGTTTAAACCCAGTCATCTCAAGAAAGCATGGCAAAGGCTTAAACAGCAAAATTGGTTTGTTGATCTATCTGCAACAAACCAATAATCTTCAAAACAACTAGGCAAAAGCTTTCAAGAGATAAATGTTCTACTGCTTTATAGTAAAAATATAAGATTCAAGTTCAATAAAAAAGGAGCAAAACACAAAATGCAATACAAAAATAGACATTTACTATGATATACTAGATTTATGTCTAACTTAATTCAACTATTCAAAGAGGTGACTAATAAATTGAAATGCAATTAATCAAGACTAAATTAAAAGTCAATAATCAACAAAAAACCATACTCGCCAAACACGCAGGTGTAGCTCCTGACTGCTTATAACTGGGGATTAGCGACTTGCATCTGTGAATATGAATCAAGCAAGAAACGACTGAGTGCTATCACTTTACATGTATAGTTTGGTGAGGGAAGTCAAAAGTGAAAATCCCTGGTATTATGAAGTATCGATCGGGTGCCCCACAACAAGCGTTAAGAGATTTAGAGAGGGCATTCAAAAATTTTTTAACTATTCCCAAACGTGGATTTCCTGATTGCTTCGTTCCTCGCAACGCTCCGCGGTTTAAGAAAAAAGGAAAAAAAGATAGTTTCTCCGCGCGAAGGAAGTATTAAAATCCTAGAAGGAAACTATATTAAACTACCCAGAATAGGAATAGTAAAAACTTACTGTATCTTACCATCTGTACCAGTCAAAAATGTGAGAAGATCCAAGCGGGCAGGTGAATGGTACATTAGTTTTAAATATGAACAGCAGCCTCAGCAGACTACAAAAGAACGAGATATTATTGGTGTTGATGTTGGTATAAATCTAAGCGCAACTTGTAGTGATGGAACAGTATTTGCTAACGTCAAAGCCTATAAGCAAGGCAAAAAACGACTAACTGGTTATCAACGGCGTGTTAGCAAAAAAGAGCCAGGTTTCCTGCGGAATGCTACGCAAACAAAAAATAGAGCCAAAGCTGTAAAAAGATTAGCTAAAGCTCACAAAAAAGCGGATGCGACCCCGCGACGACGACAGATCGCTTGCGGAACGCGCACCAAGCAGTAGCTGACATCAGAGCAGATGCACTACATAAACTAACAACATGGGCGAGCTAAAAACCACAGTACCATAGTGATAGAAGTATGACAATGTAAGTGGAATGCTCAAAAAGCGGTCGTTTGCGGAGCAGTCCGTTAGGATGGGATGGCGAGGTCTCCTCGCTGGCCTCCAATCGACCAAGAGATCACAAGCTGGCAAGTGCCATAGCAGACTGTGGCTTTTATGAGTTTAAGCGTCAGCTTATATACAAGTGTCAGTGGTATGGCAGTTCAGTATTGATAGCAGATAGATTTTACCCAAGTTCTCAATTGTGTTCTCGCGCTCGGACATCAACAGAAAATGCTGTTGAGCGAGAGGTTGTACGAATGTGAGAACTGCGGGTTCAAGGCAGACAGAGATTTTAATGCTGCTGTGAACGAGCGAAAATTATGGTATGGAAGTAGCTTGAGTTCCAAGCGATTTTAAGCCTGTGGAGAAGAAGGGACGTTGCATAAGGGCGTCCGTACGCAGACTGCGGTCAGTGGTATTCTGGGAAACAGGAAGCTAGCTCCAAAGCTCATGCCATCAGTCATGGGTAAGTTTGGGTAAGTTTAGTAGAACGGAACTTTTACCAATGTCTCGTACTTTTGATATCGGCGTTACTGCTTGGTCACCTCTTGCCGGTGGTTGGTTAAGTGGGAAATATACCAAAGATAATGCAACCTCAGAAGAGCGCAGACTAGATAATGAAATGATGAAAGATTTTTTAGACCAGAGCGATCGCAACACTACTATTGCTCAAGAAGTAGATAAAGTTGCTCAATAAATAGGAAAAAGTTCCTCACAAGTAGCTTTAAGTTGGTTATTAAATAAAGGCGT
>NZ_JAAHGT010000464.1 GCF_010672385.1 Okeania sp. SIO2F4 | reverse complement strand
AAGTGGTTAAGCGAGAACCAGGTTTAGGAAAACGCAAAGGAATTAAATCGTGAGCTATGACAATATAACGACACTGAGAATATAATGGTGCTTCTGGAAGGGGAGAAAAAAGTAGATTTGCTTGTAATTTTTTATAGATATTTGATAATTGAAATTGAGTCCAGAATAATCGTCGTAAATGACCTTTAGTTCCCTGAGCGGGCGTCATATTATTAGGAATTAGATGGCAGTTAAAATTGGGAATATTATTAGGAATTAGCAGAGTAGGATTAAGTTGCTGAAGTTGCGGCAGGATGTTATTAGCGTAGACAGATATTCCTGTAGGTTGGGGAATTAATACTGATAGATTGATGATAAGTTTGTTAGACATTTGCCCTCACACAGATTATGGCACGGATATACAGATTAAGATAAGAGTCTAGTAATAAGTTTAGCTTGGATTTAAGATAAGAATTCCTCCGATAAAATAATACTTTGTTGGGTTTCGCTTCGTTCTAAACAACCTAACAAAATTTTAAATACTGTAGGTTGGGTTGAGGAACGAAACCCAACATTTTCAGTCAACCTAGTTCAAATAAGATAAAAATTAGTTTAATTAAACAATACTTTGTTAAGTTTCACTTCGTTTTACCCAACCTACAATAATTTTAAATACTGTAGGTTGGGTTGAAGAACGAAACCCAACATTTTCAGTCAATTTGGTTCAGATAAGACAAAAATTCCTCCGATCAAATAATACTTTTTTGGGTTTCACTTCGTTCTACACAACCTACCAAAATTTTAAATACTGTAGGTTGGGTTGAAGAACGAAACCCAACATTTTCAGTCAATTTGGTTCAGATAAGACAAAAATTCCTCCAATCAAATGATGCTTTGTTGGGTTTCACTTCGTTCTACCCAACCTACAATAATTTTAAATACTGTAGGTTGGGTTGAAGAACGAAACCCAACATTTTCAGTCAATTTGGTTCAGATAAGACAAAAATTCCTCCAATCAAATGATGCTTTGTTGGGTTTCACTTCGTTCTACCCAACCTACAATAATTTTAAATACTGTAGGTTGGGTTGAAGAACGAAACCCAACATTTTCAGTTAATTTGGTTCAGATAAGATAAAAATTCCTCCGATCAAATAATACTTTGTTGGGTTTCACTTCGTTCTACCAAACCTACAATTATATCTGATAAATTTATTAATGGCTTTGAGCTTAATATTAGCTATTTTATAATTTATTGGCAGGTTAACTAAAGCAGCTATAGTAATTCTGAGTAATCTATATATTAAAACTAATTTATTTGTATGTTTTTTTAAACTCAATAGATAGCTATAGATGCTATGTTCAAGTTTTAATTCTGGTTTTTTACTGGTAATAGAAGATGGTTTATGAATTACAGATATTGTTTGAGTAATAGCTATTTTATGACCTTGTTTGACATAGCGTCTACAGAAATCAAAATCTTCATAGTATAAGAAATAATCTTCATCAAACTTAGGGCATTTTTCAAAGTTTTTGAGGTTAATTAACATACTGCATCCTGTTACCCAATCTGTGATTGATGTTTCTGTATTGGAAAGAAATTCATTAGCCATTATTTTGCCTGTTTCAGAAATAAATTTTCCGCCACCAAACCAAATTTTACCTGTGGGTTCGTAAACAGTTGTTCCTAATATAGAAAATTCTGGATTTTTCGCTAAAAAATGATCTGCTTTTTCCAGAGAATCAGGTAATAAATAAGCATCGGGATTAATTAACCAAACTATTGCTTGGGGATTTTGAGTATAAATCCAATTTAATCCTAAATTGCACCCTTTGCCATATCCTAAATTAGTTTCTGAATTGATAATAATTATGGTGTTGCTTTGGAGTTGATAAATAGACTCATCATCAGTCGAATTATTAATAATGATAATTTTTGGGAATAGGTGAGAAGTTAATTTGATTGAGTTGATTAATTTTTTAATTAACTCAGTTGAATAGTAGTTAACTGTCAAAAAGTAGATATTCTTTATATTAGTTTCTCCTTCGGAGTCTGATGGTGAAAGTTCAGGAGAAACCGGGTTTTTCCAGAAACATTATCGAATTAGAAATTATTCAAGTATCAACCCGGTTTATTATCTTGGGTTTGGCTTCCAAACCCCTACAATAAAATATTATAGCGCTACTCATTCAGGTATTTGACATTTCTAAATCCTGAAACCCTTTGATAGTTTACTATTCCCTCCATACCTATTCCCTATTCCCTATTCAAGTAGCGCTATACAACTTTAGGACTTAAGCAGAGACAACATATATAGCGCTAAAAACTATAACGTTATAGTTTTTGAACTCTACATATAGTACTTTTGCGTAAGTCCTGAACTTATTTAAAATTGCTATACTGTTTAACTAGCTATCAGCTTTTGTAGCTTGGGTTAAAATCGCTTGGAACCCCAAGCACAGGATTGGTCATTTAACTTTAGATTGAGACAAAGCTTTCTTGCTATGAGGGAGTTTCAGACGAAAAAACGTCTCATCTTTAAGTTAAACTACTATAAGTTTTGAAACCTCATTCTAAACTTAAAAAAAATAATCTTGTTGACTGTTGACCACTTTTTTAATCATGTTAATTCTATTTGACTATCATCTCCAATCATAAATCGTAATGCTTTAGGACGTTGTGGAGCATTAATTAGTTGGGCGCGACGACCGAGTAAACTATCAACAATACGTTGATGAATTTCAATAATTTTTGCTCCTTGTAATATGACACTGTGTTCTAAGTCAACATCAATTAAAGTGACATTATCAGCAATACTACTATAAGGACCAATAAAACAATTTTCTAGATGACAATTATCACCTATAATTACCGGACCTCGAATGCTACAATTAATTAGTTTTGTATTTTCACCTATTTTTACTCGCCCAATAATTTGACTTTGAGAATCTATTTCTCCATTTACTGAATTAGTTATACGAGTATCTAAAATAATTTGATTGGCACTAAGTAAATCATCTTTTTTACCTGTATCTAACCACCAACCTTCTAAAGTTCGTGCTTCAACAGAAATTTCCTTGTCTTCACCAGAAGTTTGTTGGTCTATTAGATATTGAATCGCATCAGTAATTTCTAATTCTCCTCTGGCTGAAGGTTTGATATTAGCAATGGCATTATGTATTTTTTTAGAAAAGAAATATATACCAACCAGTGCTAAATCTGATGGTGGAACTTTCGGTTTCTCGACTAATCCCAAAACTCGTCCTTTTTCATCTACTTTCGCCACACCAAAAGCTGTGGGATTGGGAACCTTTCGTAACAGAATTAAAGCATCTAACTCTTCCTGTTTAAAAATATCTAAAAATTTATCTAGCTGACTTTCAATGATATTATCTCCGAGATACATTATGAAAGGAGAATCTCCCAAAAATGGTTGAGAAATTTTAACAGCGTGAGCTAAACCTGCCGGTTGTTCTTGGAGAATATATGTAATTTTAGCTCCAAATCTTTCGCCGTTTCCTGTTAATTCTTGTACTTCTTTTCCAGTTTCTGGACTAATAATAATTCCGATGTCGGTAATACCTGCTGCTACAATACCTTCAATCCCATACCACAAAATAGGCTTATTGGCTACTGGTACTAATTGCTTTGCTCCTGTATAAGTAAGAGGACGTAATCTTGTTCCTTTTCCACCAGAGAGAATTAATGCTTTCATATTAATTTACGATTAGAGGTTTTTGCGGTAGTTTGTGTTTTTGGGTCTAATTTTTTTCCAGTCTAACATAAGCTTGACTGGCAATTAGTTGTCATTTTAATAAACTAAGGAATAAGTAAAAAATTTGTATAGAGAGCTATTGCTAAATTTTTTACTAATAGTAAATACCATGACCTGATTTTAGTTTTTATTACTATAAAATAATAGCTCTATCTTTTACCAAGATAATATTTGGGAACTCAGATTTTAATTTGCCATCAGCGGATAGTGACAGAAGGAGATTAAGTTTAAAGATGTAAACTAGGAATTAATTTTCGAGTCCACCATCGAGTAAGAAATTTCATTCTTTCTTTTTTACTACTATAATCTTTACCTTTAAAATGACCAGCAATACCCTGAAAATCAGGTGATACTAAAAATATGGATATAATCATTTGTTCTTTTTCTAATTGCTTGAAAGCTTCGTAAAATTGAGTTTCAATATAAAAACATCTTTCTTGGTGTTGTTGATGTAGAAGTCGTATAAATTGGAGATAAAATTTATTACTAAAAACTAAAAACCTATTATCACAATAGGGTTTAGCACCTTTTACTCCCCATAATTTTATAATTCTCCAACCTTGATCTTTATATTCACATAAACAATCATAATCTTCCCTAACGCTTTCTAATATCTGGGTCATATTCTTTAAATAAATCCGACCTGTAATTTTAGCAAAATGACTTACTGTATTAATCAATCTAGATTTTTCCAAACCTTTTTCTATTAATAAACACTCACCATATCCTTTGCCAAAATCTCTTGGAAAATCATTACAATTCAAAGAAATAAATTCAATTTGTTTATCCTAAGGATTGTCCTGAATAGCTTCTTTTAAAGGTTGAGAGGCCATCCAGAATTTTCAATAAAAATTATCTTCCGAATTTGAGGTTGATGGTTAACATAATATTGGATACTATTATAGTAATCATTTTGTCGTTGTTCAGCTACTTTGGATCGGCTTTTGGCATACCTTTAATATCCATAGTTGCTGTTAAAACTAGGGCTAAATCATATTCAATATTTAATTGAGATTTATTTTTCATTGTATAATCAACTTTCCTGCTTAAATCATAATTTATCTTTGTCTAGGATAGTTCTAAATTAAATTCCTGTCAAATAAATCCTCAACCCTCAGAATGCACTTATCATACTAAATCCAGTTTATAAAGAAGGTTTATTGTTGGGGTACTACATAAGACAGAAGGCAGAAAAAAAAAGGGTTAGAAGGATTTGAAAAAAGTAGGTTTTTATAACCGGATTTGGTATCATAATTTAATATGAATATCTTGACAAACAAAATTTGGTTTCAGGAATAATCATAAATATGAAAAATCAATCTTTTTTCAAATCATTAAATACTAAGTTTAATTCACAGTCTAGCTTTTTGATTAATGTAATTCTTTTCTTGACTGTAGTTTTGATAATTATTTCTATCACATCAATATATATATCTAATGAACATACAATTTATTGGTGGGATTTTGTGGGATATCAGAATGCTGCGAATAATTTAACAAATTTATTTCAAACATCTACCCAAAGAGCTATTGATGATATTTTAGGTTCTTTATCTCAACAGAAAAATTATCTAATTACACTACCATTAATCCCATTTCTCTATATTTTTGGCAACCAAAGAATTATTTATATCCTGAGTATTAACCTTCTCTATCTATTACCCTTCAGTTTATTGGTAGGAGCAATAGCTAAAAAATTAATTCCGGTTAATTCTGGATGGGTATTTTGGTCAACAGTAGCGATCGCTTTACTAATACCTATGAGTTGGAGTCCGAGTTTAAGAGGATATCCCGATATAGGAGCGACTTTACCTATTTTATTGGCAATTTTGTTTTACTTAAAAAATATTAGATTAAATCCTTGGTGGCAAATTCCTATTATCGGATTTTGTTTAGGAATATCTATAGTTTTAAGACGACATTTTGCTTATAGTGCAATAGCTTTTCTTGTTGCTGTTAGTTGCCAAACTATGATTAACTTTTTGATTACTTTCAAGTCCGGCAAAAATTCTGGGAAAAGACTTTTAGAAAGTGCCATAAAAATTAGCCTAATTTCCCTAACATCTTTCCTAACCATATCAATCTTTGCCTGGGGTTTTATCCAAAGTTCTTTAACAGAAAATTATAGAACTCTTTATGCTGCTTGGAGTTTATCAATACCTGACATATTCTGGCGTTATGCCTGTTTTTATGGATTAGTAACTTTACTATTAATTGCCATAGGATTTTCTGTAGGTGTTCTGAGAAAACTTTTAATTCCATCTACTACTATTTTCCTCTTATTATTCGGAATCTTTTCTTTAGCTGAATGGTTAATCTTACTCCGCTATGGAAATATTCATTACTCTCTACATTTAACACCGATAGTAGTTTTAGGACTAACCTCATTTATCTGGATAACTATTCATACTTTTCGAGGCAAAACTAAATTAATCATTCTCAGCATTACCGGAATATATTTAATTACTAATCTCATCTTTGGTTTAACACCTCTCGGCAAATTCAATAACTCCCTACGACCATTATTTGCCAGTAATTTTTCCCCATTAATTCGTTCCGACTACGATGAAGTTTTGCGTTTGACTAAATATCTAAGTAACTTAGCACCGAATCGAGAATTAGTATATGTAGCTGCTTCCTCAAATCATTTTAATGCCAATATTATTAGAAACTCTAACCGGATAATTAATCCTGAAAATTCGTCTAACTTAAGAGCAATAAGTAAACCACATATTGACACCCGCGATACTTACCCATTGCCAGAATTACTCGAAGCACAATATGTAGTTATTGCTCATCCATTTCAGAAAGTATTATTAACTGATGAACAAGTATTAAAACCAGGGCAACAAGATTTAGTCAAGTTTGTCTATGATGCCTTTTCTAAAAATTTACCCATTGCTCAAGATTTCCAAAAATTGCCAGAAGAATTTGTTTTAGATGGAGGAGTGACTGTTAGTTTTTATCAAAGAATTCGTCCTACTTCTATAGCGACTGCCGTACAAACTTTATCGGCAATGCAAAAACAAGTTCCTCAACGTCCGGGGAGACAGTTAGACTGGATGAGTTTAAATCAATCTCCTTATATTACTTATAATTATTCGGCTGTTACTCAAGTTTCTGATGATGCTTATAATTTAATGACAGACCCTGGGGATGTTACTAAACAAACGTCTAAATATTTTCTCTATTTAGGAGAGTTATCTTCTCCTGTAAAGATTGCTGGTAAGTTAGATTTTCTACATCAAGAATGTAATGGTTTATCTGTTAGATTTTCTCTGTTAGATGAGCAAGGAAATTTCCTTGATACAACTGCTAAGAATTATTTTCCTGGAGTTACTTCTGATTTAATTTTTTCTCTTAGAGGTAAAAATCCTGTTTATTTACTTCTGGAAAATCTGAGTATTGAAAGTGATAAGTTAACTGATAAATGTGGATGGATAATTAATAATCTAGTCCTTGACGAGTAGAGAATATTTCCTGGAGATAACCACTGATAATTATTTGCCTGGAGTTAGTTCTAATTTCACCTTTTGTCTTCTAAGATTTATGCTTTTTTAATTTAAAAGTATCTGCCTGGGGTGCTTCAACAAATGTATTGACTGTTGCGTATAGAGCAATAGTCGGAAAATTTGACTATTCATCTCTCCTGTCGGGGTGCTTCAACAAATGTGTTTACTATTGCGTATAGAGCAATAGTCGGAAAATTTGACTATTCATCTCTCCTGTCGG
>NZ_JAAHGT010000463.1 GCF_010672385.1 Okeania sp. SIO2F4 | reverse complement strand
TGGTTGACTTTCAAAATCAAATAGCCGAGACATTTATGGAGATGATATTGAGTTTTGAGGGGTTTCAGTGTCAACAAAAAAAAAACGCCTATTAGGGCGTAAAAGCGAACATAAAACACACACAAACAACAATTGACAGTCAACTCAAAGAGAAGGATTTATCAAATGTTTCTATGCTTTAATCATCTCCTAAAATTTGACGAAGTGCGATAATGTGAATGATTTATCACAAAAAACCTTGTTGCTATGGGTGGACGTGCATTTTCTTGCACATTAACTGGCAGTTTATGCAAAGAGCAACTTGTGTAAAGTAGATGCACAATTTTTGGGGTGATGAGGGTCACTAATACCATTTTGATAAATGTTTGCTGCAAATAGCTAGGGGATTTTTGTTTGAGTCAACCCACCCCTAACCCCTCCGGTGGAGGGGAAGTCAGTCGGACCGAGTCATAATTAATAGCTTAGATGCCATTTCTTAGTTCATAACTTATCGAATTCGTCAAAGAAAAATCTATTGTAAAGTCTTTTTATCGCCCTTATTATTCGTAACATTCTTTTTTCAATTTGGTATAACAGCGGAGGAAGTAGATTCTTTATTAAGAGGGAAAACCATTAATTTAGCCAACCCAATCTCATGCAACCTTTGAGATTATTTCCTTATCGGTCGCAATGACTTGGGTATATTAATATCGGGGGTTAATATTCCCCCTCGCTGCGGAGAGTAGAATTTAATACTGTCCGCAGCGAGGTGGTGATTAAATAATAGCAGTTTGATAAATGTTTGCTACAATTTATTGAGTAGTAAGTTGCATGCAACGTCCCTACGGAGAAGTAAACATAACAATAATTAATACTAACTAATTAAAAAAAACAGAAAAGTTATTGACTTGTATTAATTATTTAATAATTGAAGTTTCACTCAAGCATAGCATTCTTTTTTAAAATTGGTATAAGTTAATCTCTGGGAAAAACCATTAATTTAGCCGAAGCAATCTCGTGGAACCCTTAATATTAGTTCCCTATCGGTCGCAATGAGAAAAATACGTTGCAGGTGCGTAAGTCCTATTATAATCAAATGTCTAATCCAAATCCTCCTATTTTAACTATTACCAACCTCCACACTTATTATGGAGATAGTCACATTTTGCAAGGGATTGATTTAGAAATTTATTCAGAGGAAGTCGTGGTATTAGTGGGTAGACATGGAGTAGGAAAAACTACGCTTTTATTAAGTCTGATGGGAATTAATCCGCCGAAACAAGGAAGTATTCTATTTAATAATCTGGAATTGCTTGGTTTACCTAGTTGGAAAATAGCTGATCTAGGATTAGGATTAGTTCCCGAAGGTAGACGAGTATTTCCTAATTTAACAGTGGCAGAAAATTTAGAAGTGGCATGGAAAAAAGATGCTACGAATACTTATAGTTTGAGTGAAGCTTATACAGATTTTCCCGAATTGAAGAATCTACAGTTTCAACTAGCACGAAATATTTCCGGTGGGCAACAACAAATGTTGGCTGTAGCCAGAACTTTAATGGGTAATCCCAAACTTTTATTAATGGATGAACCAACAGAAGGATTAGCACCAGTTTTAGTACAAAGAATTCAAGAGGTAATTAAGCGTTTAAAAAGTCTGGGAAAAACAATGTTAATTACAGGACAAAATATTGCTTTTGCTCTAGAATTAGCTGACCGAGTTTATGTTTTAGATGGGGAAAAAATTCGATGGCATGGAAAAATTGAGACATTACGTTCTGACCCAGATTTACTATGGCAATATTTGGTTTGAAGTAGCAGTCAGCACTCAGCTATTAGCAATCAGCTTTTTGTTATCTGAAAGCTAATTCATAGTTAAATTGATTTAATCTTACCGAATAATTAATAATTATTAGCCTCCCCTTTCAAGGGGAAAAAGTGGTCGATGGATGGCGAGGTTTCCCGCTCTTACAGAACCGCTCCGAAGTTCGCCATATCCAATCGACCAAGAAAAGAAATAATATTTATTTATATTCAATTCCCCTACGGTTTTAACCAGAGTTAATTATCCATTATCAATTAATGAAAATCCCCCTCAATTTTATCGATCACTTCTTTGACTCTTTTAGACTCATAATTTTTATCTTCTTGCTCAAATAATTCAGCAGGTTTTCGTAAATATTCTAAAGCTTTGTTCAAATTGCCTAATTGCTGATATATGATCCCAATATTTTCATAAGCATTAGCAAAATTAGGCTGTAATTCAATATAATTTGATTTAAGTTTAATTGCCCGATCGTAATCAACAATTTCCCCCTGTTTATCTCCCAACGAACGGCGCGAATTACCTCTATTATTATCAGCATCTGCTAATTTATTATTGAATTTAATTGCCTGATAAAAATCTCCCAAAGTTTGCAAAATATTAGTAAACATTCAGCTATTAGCGGTCAGCTATCAGCTCCATAAAAGAGGGAGTAGGGGTAGGGAGTAGGGGGAAAGAATTAATAATTGCTGTGGGATAATTGATGGGATTTTTGATGATTGGAGATGTCTAATGAATCAAGGAAGCATTCATTTAATTTCTACTACATTCTCAACCAGAGATTCCTACTCTGAAGCTTTGATAAAATTGCTTTTTTCTCCTTTCAAGGTCATCAAGCTGATATCTGATCTGATAGCTGTTAGCGTTAGCGTTAGCAAAGCTCCTCTGTTAGCGCAGCTCCTCCGGAGGAGGCAAGAGGCTAGCTGACTGCTGAATGCTTACGAATATTACCTCTATTTAGATAAACTTCCGCATAATTTGGTTTAAGTTTAATTGCCCGATCGTAATCAACAATCTCCCCCTGTTTATCTCCTAATTATACCCTCGTAATACCCCGATTAAAATATGCTTGAGCATTATTAGGTTTCAGGTAAATTACTTGAGAAGAATCGGCAATTGCCCCTGAATAATCTCCCAACTTCCGCTAATACTTCTAATATTTCCCCGATTATAATAAGCTTCGGTTCGACTATAGTCGAGATTAATCACATTATAAAAATCAGCAATTCCGCCTTGATAATTTCCTAAATCAATTCGCAAAATACCTCGATTGTAATAAGCTTCAATAAAATCTTGTCTTAGTTCAATAGCTTTAGTAAAATCACTCAAAGCTCCTGGAAAATCTCTTTGATTATATTTATCAATACCCCGATTAAAATAAACAGAAGTATTTTGACTTTCCGAGTCATTATTAATAATCTGATCCTCACTAACAGCAGCATAATTTTCTGTAGTGGTTTGGGCTAAAAGATGATGAGGTGTGGTTATCCCAATTAAAGATATTACATAAACGTTGCGCAGCAATATTACTCCTAAAAATTTCCATATTCTTAAACTTTTCAGCATTTTTCCATCCTCCACCAAAAATTATCTTCTCACAATGTTATTCTGGTACAAAGAATTAATTATAAACTGCCAAATTATTAACTTTTGAATTAAAAATACTGTGCAAAATAAATCTCACTCCCAAGCCAAACAGCAAAAACTACCTAACCAAAGATGGCTAATATATCCACAGCAACCAGAAACAACCCAACAACTAGCTACAAGTTTAGAAATATTACCCTTAATAGCTCAAACACTAATTAACCGTGATATTTCTACTATGGAAAAAGCACAAGCATTTTTAGACCCTGACTCAATAACATTACCTTCTCCAATACAAGAATTTCACGACTTAGATATTAGTCTAAATTTATTACAAACCACTATTTCCCAAAAGCAAAAAATTGCTATCTGTGGCGACTATGATGCAGATGGTATGACCAGCACTGCTTTATTACTGCGTAGTCTCAAACACCTAGGGGCAAAAGTTGACTATGCTATTCCTAGTCGGATGCAGGAAGGTTATGGTATCAATGAACGTATTGTCGAAGAGTTTCATCAAGAAGGAGTTAGTCTCATCCTGACTGTAGATAATGGTATTGCTGCGTATCAACCTATTGCTATTGCTCGCCAATTTGGTTTAAATGTCATTATTACCGACCATCACGACATTCCACCTAATCTACCACCTGCTAATGCTATCCTTAACCCTAAACTTATCTCAGAAAATTCTCCTTATCGTGGTGTTGCTGGTGTGGGAGTTGCTTATATTTTGGCAGTATCTCTAGCACAACGTCTCGGAAAACTCCAAGGTTTAATTAAACCTCTTTTAGAATTATTCACTCTTGGTACCATTGCTGACTTAGCACCCTTAACTGGGGTAAACCGTCGGTGGGTGAAACGAGGGTTACAACTTTTGCCTCACTCCCAGTTAGCGGGAGTAAAAGCTTTAATTCAAGTGTCTGATGTTAAAGCACAAGAGCAAGGAAATTTGAAACAAACTAATAATCAAAAATCCCTTAAACCTGATGATATTGGGTTTCGTCTCGGTCCGCGTATTAATGCGGTCGGACGTATTGCTGACCCACAAATTGTGATTGAACTTTTAACGACGGATGATAAAGAAGTGGCGGAAACTAGGGCGAAACAGTGTCAAGACATTAATCAACGACGGCAAGAGTTGTGTTTAGAAATTGAGGAAGAGGCGATCGCTTGGTGTGAGAAAAGTCAGATAAATTTGCACCAAGAAAGGGTATTGGTAGTGGTACAACCAGGATGGCATCATGGAGTTATTGGTATTGTTGCTTCTCGGTTGGTGGAACGTTATGGGGTGCCTGTTTTTATTGGGAGTTATCAGGAGGAAGAAAATACTGTTCGGGGGTCTGCTCGTGGTATTCCTGAATTTCATGTTTTTGAGGCGTTACAATTTTGCGATGATTTGTTGGGAAAATACGGTGGTCATAAGGCAGCGGGTGGTTTTTCTTTGCCTGGAGAAAATTTAGATAAATTTGCTTCTCGTTTGAGTGAGTTTGCTCATCAATGTTTGGAAATTCATCATTTAAAACCGTTAATTAGTATTGATGCTGAAGCAGATTTTCTAGAACTTAATTTTGATTTGTTTCGGCAAATAGATTTACTTCATCCCTGTGGAATTGAAAATAAATCTCCTATTTTTTGGACTGGGAATGTACGAGTTATTCAACAAAGAATTGTTGGTAAAGGTCATATTAGGTTGACTTTGGTTAAAGGAGAACAAGAAATTCAGGCGATCGCTTGGCGTTGGGGTGATTATTTTCCTCTACCGACTTTGGTTGATATTGCTTATCAGTTACGGAAAAATACTTGGAATTATCAAACTAATATTGAATTAGAGTTAGTTGGTTTACGTTTATCTAGGGAAATTTATCTTCAGCAAGACTCATCTATTCAACCTGAAAAGGTGGATTTTTATTACGGCGATCGTCTCTACACTTGCAGTCTTTATCAAATAGGAAATATAAAGGAATTAAGAATTAGAAATTCTCGTGGGGAAGTCTTAGCTATTCAACAGGGAAATAAATTTGGTTTATTAGGAAAAAGTCGAAATAATGCTCAAGAAGTTGATGTTTCTCAACCTCGTTTTTTTCATTTAATTAAGGCAGCTATGAATGCTTTAAATCTCAATTGATGAATAGTGAAAATTTCTGACTATTGCGTATAGAGCAATAATACATTCATTCTCTGAAGCACCCAGCCAGCAGAGATGGGTAGTGCAATTTTTCTACTATTGCGTATAGAGCAATAATACATTCATTCTCTGAAGCACCCCGCCAGCAGAGATGGGTAGTGCAATTTTTCTACTATTGCGTATAGAGCAATAATACATTCATTCTCTGAAGCACCCCGCCAGCAGAGATGGGTAGTGCAATTTTTCTACTATTGCGTATAGAGCAATAATACATTCATTCTCTGAAGCACCCGACCGGAAGAGATGGATAGTGCAATTTTTCTACTATTGCGTATAGAGCAATAATACATTCATTCTCTGAAGCACCCAGGCGAAAGAGATGAATAGTGCAATTTTTCTACTATTGCGATATACGCAATAGTTAATTTATTCTCTGAAGCACCCGACCAGAGGCAATGAGTTATGAAATTTTTCTTCTATTGCGTATATCGCAATAATAAATTCATTTGCTGAAGCACCCGACCAGAGGCAATGAGTTATGAAATTTTTCTTCTATTGCGTATATCGCAATAATAAATTCATTCTATTAAGCACCCGGACGGCAGAGATGAATGGTGCAATTTCTCTTCTATTGCGTATAGAGCAATAATAAATTCATTCTATTAAGCACCCGGACGGCAGAGATGAATGGTGCAATTTCTCTTCTATTGCGTATAGAGCAATAATACATTCATTCTCTGAAGCACCCGAAGGGCAGAGATGGATAGTGCAATTTTTCTTCTATTGCGTATAGAGTAATAGTTAATTCATTCTCTGAAGCACTCCAAAAGAAGAGATGGGTAGTGAAATTTTCCTACTATTGCGTATAGAGCAATAATAAATTCTGCGAACTTCCTCTAAATTTTTCTACTTACCACTTTTAACAGTTGCGTACTAAGCATTGACTTGGTTTTGAACGTCATGCTGATGTAGTGCTAGATCGGCACGGAGCTTACGGATTGAAATTAGGTGCATGAAAATTGGCCTAAAGCAGTTCTGTACTTCATGTACTTGGAATCTGCTGTATCTTTTTTGTCAAAGGGGAATCTTCTGTAAAGTCTTATTATGGGGAGTAGGGAGTAGGGTTATTAGAAATTAAGGTATCCAGAACTTACGCAAAGGTACTATATATAGAGTTTAAAAACTATAACGTTATAGTTTTGAACGCTATAAATATAGTTTATGCGTAAGTCCTAATATCTTCTCCTTATACTTAATGTGTGATATTTTCTATTTTTAATACAATTGTCCTATTGTCTTTAGATGATCGTCAAAGATTATTAAGTTTGCATCTAGCCTCGCCTTCTTAAACAAACTAGGGTAACGCTTCATTTCAAATTGCGTAAATAAAACCGCTGGGTTTCCATTTTGCTTAAAAGGTATCCCCGTCCAATGGGCGGCTGTTCCATTGCCTACTTTCATTAAGGCTAGGTTATGGTAATTTCCGTATATACTATAATCGAAACACCTAGAGTCGTAATGAGTTACCCATAACGCTACTCCATTAAACTTTTGGTCTTCATAAAACATTTTATGGAAGTACACATACACATTTGATGCATATTGCCCATTCGCCATCTCAAAATACTTATCTGCTAGTCGTCCTGCGAGTCCCACCGCATAACCTTGGTTTGCTGGGTCATACTCCTTACTACTACTGTCAAAAGTTGCATACAATGATTTAAACTTGTCTGGCACATTGGCAAAACTTTGTTCTCTTCGCCATGCTACTACTACGTTGACTTTTCTCAGATTATAATGAAACACGTAATTCTTTCCTACCATCCAATGCTCTGCATTATATTTTTGTTTATTTCCGTTATAACTAGGTGGGTCGTAAGGTCTGTACACAACAACGAGCCACTCCTTATGGTAATATTTCCTCTTCAACTGTTGGCATATTTTCTCTGCTGTTCCATTTGGCTGATACTCATCTGGATTCGGGATAAGTTTTTTTATCACTTCCATACGA
>NZ_JAAHGT010000462.1 GCF_010672385.1 Okeania sp. SIO2F4 | reverse complement strand
CTAGGTTACATCGCAAAACTTTGTGCTACTCCAAGTCCATTGATATGTTGTACAGATCAATTCGCTTGCTGATCTATTATTTGAAACATCGGCAAATTCCTCAATTCTCGTAATCATTCGTCACTGTACAACGCCAATAATTTACTTTATTTTTTATTATTGGATATGTCTATTTAAGTTTTATAGTTTTATATTGTCCGTTTTTTTATTAAGAAAAATTAAAAAAATATGAATTAAGCATAAAGAAATTAGTAATAATTAGATATACAAGGTCATAATAGAAATAAAGAGGCTTTGCTGAAGTCAGAAATTCAGAACTCAGAAGTCAGAAGTTAAATTCGTGGCACGGACTAAATGAAACATGGCGACTGCTATATAATTAAATTAAGACTGATGAAAACAGGTAAAATTATTTTAATAGCTACCTCATTATGTGTGACAGTTAACCAGGGATTATACGCAGGATTGTTTGACACAATCAAACAATTAAAAATAGAAAATTCTAATTGTTTGGAGTGTGATGTCAAAATAGCTGAATGGCAAGATCGCGAAGAATTTTGGCGTTGCATATTTGCGCATGGGAATTAGTGGGTGTGGGTGGTGTGGGGAGTGTGGGAAGTGTGGGAAGTGTGGGAGGAATTATAGTTTTAGAGAAAGAGGAAGTACAAAGATTCATCCCAAGGTTTCAGCAACACCAGAATTTTTAACTAAGTTAGTTTGGTAGGGGTTTGGTAACCAAACCCCTACGATATTTATTTCATAAAACTGTAGGGACGTTGCATGCAACGTCCCTACTCCATCTTTTCTAGAGATGTCTTCTTTAACCTACATTCTGCAGGTTGATGGTGCTGCTGGAGGATTTTTTTGATAAAAGCAATAATGCTAATAATTTGATTTTAGCATTTAGCAGGTAAAATATAATTGGGAGTATATTTTAAATTGGGAGTATATTTTAAATTGGGAGTATATTTTACAACTATGACAGATTTCTCATCCTCTGTAATTGTACAAGACATTGACCACTGTGGTATAGTGGCAGGGATAATAGATAGAATTGGGCTGGTGGAGATGATTAATCAGGCGATCGGCACTCATCCCCTATAGGAAAAGCAACACAACACCTATTATCCGAGGGAATAGAACCGGAGCATTTGAATGACGACCGACTAGGAAGAGTCCTAGATAGCCTTTATGAAGTTGGACTAACTCAGCTATTTGTGAATATTGCTCTTTGTGCATCAACAACAGAAGGAGTGAATACAGATACTTTACATCTCGATTCAACATCGTTTCATGTTCATGGAAAATATATTGAGGATGAACCAATTGAAGAAACAGAACCAATTCCGATTAAGATTACTTATGGGTACTCAAGGGATCATCGCCCTGACCTCAAACAATTTATAGTTCAGCTGATGTGTAGTGGGGATGGAGATATTCCTTTATACCTGAGAGTCGCTGATGGCAACGAATCAGATCGAGGAATTTTTGCGAAATTGCTCAAAGAATTTCGAGAAAATTGGGAATTAGACGGGCTTTGTTGCGGATGCTGCCATGTACGGGGCAGAAAACTTACAACAATTGAATCAATTGCGTTGGTTATCAAGAGTGCCAGCTACCTTGAGTGAAGCCAAACAATTAATGTCACAGCTATCTGATGATGCCTTAAAAGATTTAGAAATTAAAGGATATCGCCTAGCCAGTAGTTGTAGTCAATATGGTGGTATTAAATAGAGATGGTTAGTGGTAGAAAGCGAAAGCAGAAAAAAGGCAGATTTAGAGCAACTAGAGCAAAAAATTACCACTGCTGGTGTGATTGCAAAAAATCAACTGTTATCTCTTTCTCAAGAAAAGTTTGCCTGCGTGCCTGATGCAGAGCAAGCAGCCAAAAAATTAGAAAAAGAGCTACCATATCATGCTCTCGAAGACCTTGAATTCGTCCCACAACCTCGTCATGGAAAACCAGGTAGACCTCGAAAAGGAATTACTGCAAGCAACTATTACTATCAAGTCAGAGCAAATTTAGTTCTCAATTCTGAGCTAGTCAACAAGGAGAAGAACCGTGCGGGAAGATTTATTTTAGCAACTAATGTTCTCGATCATCAATTCTTGAGTGATGATAAGCTCTTACGAGAATATAAAGCTCAACAATCAACACAAAGAGGGTTTCGTTTTCTCAAAGACCCTATGTTTTTTGCTGATAGCTAATTTGCTCAAAAATCCAGAAAGAGTAGCAGCACTGGCAATGGTCATGGGGCTGTGTTTATTGGTGTACAGCTTAGGTCAAAGAGCATTAAGGCAAGCATTACAAGCAGCAAAGGAATCGATTCCCAACCAAGTAGGTAAACCGACAACAACTCCGACTCTGCGATGGATTTTTCAATGTTTTCAATCTATTCATCTGGTGATGATTAATGGGGCAAAGCAGATCGCTAACTTAACTGAAGAACGCCAATGGTTGCTTCAGTTTCTTGGTGCAACAGTCGTAAATATTATTTACTTCTCTAGTTGAACACAGAGGAGTGAGCGAATTTTTTTGTGGGCATTTGAGCAATTTTACTTATCCAAGCTTGCCCTATGAGGTAGCGTTGGCGGAGCAAGTGCGGCAGCTAGATCGCCTTTCTAATTTAGCGATCGCCCTCTTGATTTTAATTCTATGTCAAATACCTGAATGTATAGTGCTATAGAAGCAATTTATAAAATTCTTGCCCTATCTAACTTAAACAATATTCAAATTGAGCACCATCAACCTGCGGAATGTAGGCTTTAACTTCCTTCCGCAGTCGATTTTGTTTGCAATTCAAAAGCTGTATATTGCCCACCCAAAGCTTCCACTATTGCCTGAGTATTAGAGATCAACATTTTCACATAACTATCTCCCTCACTTCCAGGAGTACCAATAGAATCAGAATATAACTCCCTAGGTGCTAACTTTACCTCAGCTTCCTCCGCAACCGTAGTAATCAACTTAGGATTAATAGTAGTCTCCGCAAAAATAGCAGGTACTCCAGTTTTCTTAATTTCTTCTGCCAAATTTTTCACCGTCTGCGCACTAGGTTGCTCCTCCGTAGTCATCCCTATCAAAGTTCCTGTCATCTCTAAACCATAAGCTCTCACATAATATTCAAAAGCATCATGGGTAGTCACCAGTCGGCGCTGACTTTCTGGAATAGTGGCTATTTGTTTATTAATCCAAACATCAAGCTGCTGTAACTCCTCAATTAATCTGGCAGCATTCTCCATAAACACCTCTTTATCTTCTGGCGACAACTCAATTAAAGCATCCCGAATTCCATTTACCATCACAATTCCATTTTCCGCATCACCCCAAACGTGGGGATCTGGCACTAACTCTCCCTTATCCGGATTTTGTAAAGGCGTCACCTTTTCCGCAACTGCCAACTTTTGCGCTCTTACACCCGCAGCATTCATCAGTTTAATTAAAGCAGGTTCCAAATTATAGCCATTATAAATAATTAAATCTGCCTTCTCGAAAGCCACACTATCAGCAGGCACCGGTTCATAAACATGAGGGTCCGCACCCGGTTCCATAATTCCCTGATGCTCAATTTCATCCCCACCTATTTTTTCTGCCATATCAGCAATGATGGTACTGGTAGAAACTACTAAAGGTTTACCCTCATCCTCCGCAGAAATATTTGAAGATGGGGCAGCACAACCACTAATCCATAATGCTAATAAAATTCCTAATGCTGGCCACATATTTTGGGCACTTATGCAGAAACCGGGTTGATCGGGGGAATTTTGTGAGACGGAATTAGAGCAATAAACCCGGTTTCTTGTTTGGGTGGATAGTTTATCAAGGGAATTTCGTGAAAGAGAATTAGAGCAATAAACCCGGTTTCTTGTTTGGGTGTCTAAGTCCTGCCTATATCTACCACTCAGATATATTTCCTGTTCCTTGTTCCGAATTAAGCCTTCTCTACCTAGACTGTTAGTTAAATTAATTTTCCACAGATACTTACTAATTCTCATTTTGAATTTTGCTTGAATTGACAATTTTTCATATTCCTTTCATAATTTATATCATATTCTTTTCATATTTTTCACCTTCCCACGTCAGTGAGAGGATTTCAGAGAATTAAATTTGATAATTTATAGGAGTCACAGTTAATGAGTCAGGCCAAAATTACAGTGAATCATTTAGCAGTCCATTATCGTACCGTTGAGGCATTGCGAGACATTACCCTACAGATACAAGCAGGAAAATTAACAGGTATTATTGGCCCAAATGGGGCGGGAAAAAGTACCTTAATAAAAGGAATGCTGGGATTAATTCCTGTGACTGGGGGTTCTGTAATCTACAATGACAAACCACTTCAGGAACAGTTAGGCAGAATTGCTTATGTGCCTCAGCGATCGCAAATTGATTGGACTTATCCTGCTACTGTGTGGGATGTGGTAATGATGGGGCGGGTGCGTCAGACTGGTTGGTTTCGTCGTTTTTCTAATGTGAGTCGGAGGTTAGCATTGAAGGCATTGACAAGGGTAGGAATGGATAGTTATCACGATCGCCCCATCGGTCAACTTTCTGGCGGTCAGCAACAACGGGTATTTTTGGCAAGGTCTTTAGCTCAGGAAGCGGATATTTTCTGTTTTGATGAGCCGTTTGTTGGGGTAGATCAGAAGACTGAAAATATTATTTTTGAGATTTTTCACGAGTTAGCTGAAGTTGGAAAAGTTGTGATTGTTGTTAACCACGATCTGGGTGAGTCTATTACTAATTTTGATGATTTAATTCTGTTAAATAAGGAGTTAATTGCTGTTGGCGATCGGCAAGTTGTATTGCAGGAAGAAAATTTGTATCGTGCTTATGGGGGTAAGGTTGGTTTCTTTGTTGAGAGAAGGAAGAGGGAACAGGGAATAGGGAACAGGGAACAGGTAGTTAACAGGATATATAATTAATGCCGGCTTATGAACTTAAGATTTTTTGAGGAGCTAATTGCTAGTATTAATATCCCTGGCAATTTCCGGCAATAAGGTCGAACAAGATGGGAATTTTTGAAAATTTTAATTATTCAGTTTATAATCAGCCGTGGGAGGTGATGTTCTTTGTATTCAATTAAACTGGAATTAAAGCTCAATAATCAAGAGCGGTCGTTGATGGCCAAAAGTGCCGGTTATGCCCGCGCATGTCTATAATTATGGTCTGAATATGGTCAATGGCACTAAAGGGATGACTAAAGTCAACAAACGTGGTAAGAAGTTGAGTTTTAGCTATAACCAACGCATAAACGAGGCGAAAAAAGTCTTTACTAATTATGTCAAGAAACAGCCAGAGTATTCCTGGACTAATAACTATTCATCTCGTATTTATCAAAGTGCTTTTCAACATTTAGCCGAAGCATTTAAACGGTACAAAGAAGGGACTAGCAAACACCCTCGATTTAAGCGTAAAAAAGAGAAACAATCTTTTAGTGTTTATGATGGGAACGGAAAAGTTGCGGTTCAAGTTGGTAACCAAATTAAAATACCAACCTTAGGCATTTTTCGATTAGTCGAACCAGTTCCTTACATGGGCACCGAGCCAGACTTTTACTATTTCTCGAACAGGAGAAAAATGGTTTGTCAGCTTTAGTATTGAAGCTGAAAAGCTGCCAGTTCAGGAGCTATTAGATGAACGTCCTCAAGAATTTTTTGGTATTGACGTTGGTGTTAAGCAGTTTGGTACAATAGCTTCATCAAAAGAAAACCATACTATTTCTCTGCCTGAATCAATTAAAGAAGAGCAGTTAAAGTTGGCTAAGTTTCAATGGCGTAACCGCAACAAACAGTTAGGTACTAAAGGTAAACCGCCTTCAAAAAATGCGATTAAATACTACAAAAAACTTAGGCTTAACCATGCTCGTATTGCCAATATGCGTAGAGATTTTATCGAAAAAACTACCACGAAAATAGTCGGCAATATCAAGCACGTTTGCTTGGAGGATTTAAACGTCAAAGGTATGATGCAAAACGGTAAACTGGCAGCATCTATAGCACGCCAAGGATTCTACGAATTTAGAGAACGATTGACAATCAAAATCGTTGCATCGGGCGGTAGTGTAGTGTTAGCTAGTCAGTGGTTTCCATCATCCAAAACTTGCCATAATTGCGGTCAAATTAACCCAGAACTAAAGCTAAGTGACCGTATCTATAACTGTCCCCACTGCGGAACAGTTATAGACCGCGACCTAAATGCGGCAATTGTGTTATCTCAGTATGGAGAAGTGAATCAATTTACTAGGGTGGGCTGCACCCGAATTTACGCTTGTGAACTGGAAGGAGCCGATTCCCCAGGTTGAAGCAGGAAATAAGCTTCAATTCTGGCATTGCAAGGTTTGTCCTATTTTTGCCGGAATTGTGTAGGTATTTTACAGCAGGATTAAAGTTTTAGTTATAGCACTGCAAAAAAGTTTTAGAATTTTCTGAAAATAAAAATCCTTTACAACTAATATTTTGACTTCAGTGAGAGCTATAGCAATCCTAAATGATTTGTAAAAAAATAGGAATATCAAAATCTTAATGGTTTGAAGATTTCCCACAAACAAACAGCACAAATTTACTGAAGTTATTGTCAGTTAAGCTGCTGTGAGCGAATAAATATTTTTTGGTGACCTTCCGAGCCTGACGAATGAAACCAGACTATCTCTTAATTTGTTTGTAGGCTTGCCTTGCAGTGGCTGGATCAAGATTAAATTGAGTGTCTACAAATTGCACTGGATCATAAGTATTAATCCACACATGAGCGCCACATTTTGCTGGATTATAAGGTCGATAGACGATGTGGCAAGGACCTGAAATATATAAGTCATAACCATAATCGTTGCGTTCGTTGTGTTTGACAGACACTACAGGTTCCAATTCCTCTGGAGGCTTACCTATATTGTCTCTAATGTTGTGTTGATTAACGTGAATCATTTGAGGTACCTTGGTTTCTTGCTTGTGCCAGATACCTTTCGGACCGCGCCGAGCGGGAATTATTACGGGCATACCGCTCTGATTAACTGGAATTTCCCAGAATCTGCCTTTTTTGTCGGCTCCTTTGACTCTTCCTTGAGCGAGTAAAACTAATAAACGTTGACGAGAGATACCTAATAAAAAAGACGCTTCTCTAGTACGCATGATTTTATCCTTAACTGTTGGACAATAGTTAGGTCTTTAAAAAAAAGATAACATGAAAGAAGTTATCTAAAAATAAGCATAAACACTCATTATTGGTTTTGTCTACCTAGAGTTGGCTGAAAAAGTATGAGTGGTTAGGGGAAATGAGAATCAAGAAAACTTGTATCGTGCTTATGGGGTTAAGGTTGGTTTCTTTTCGGAGTCGGCGTTGCTGAGTCAAGGTATGAAAATAAAAACTGAATAATCTCAAGTATTTGTTCTTCAATAGTTTAGCAATTGCCCACAAACACAAATTATACCCAGAATCACCAACACCCAGAGTCTTTAAGACAAGTTGCTTGATTATTCTAAAATTTTTTTTAGTTCTGATTTTGGTTGTAGGTAATAGTAGGAACAGTTG
>NZ_JAAHGT010000461.1 GCF_010672385.1 Okeania sp. SIO2F4 | reverse complement strand
AAGGTTTAAATGAATATCGACTTGAAAACTGACTTCTGTAGTAAAATTTAATTCTGAATAATAAAGCTTTTATTAGCCAAACTAAAAGTAAGAGCTGATAGCTTATAGCTGACGGCTGAATGCTTACCTTTTGGTAATAAGCATTCTTCAAAATAAATCTTACAATTAACCTTACTACTATCTTCTTCATCCCAAGATTCATGTAAAATTTCTTTTGGCACATTTAATTCACGACCTACACCACGGCAAAACAACCGCAAAAATTTATCTAAATCTTTAAAATCAGTAGTATCAGTATCTAATAAATTAATAGATGCTGTTTGGTAGTTATGTTTTTTCCCTTGTTCTAAAATTATATTAGTTAGCCAAGTTTTCCCCATTTTTTGAGGAGCTTTAATTCTGATTAAAGAGCCTGCTTGTAAGATAGTTTCATCACAAATAGATTCAATGGGTGGCCGTTTAATATAAGTAGTCTTTTCTGCTTCTGTTTCTTTTTCTGGAGTTTCAGCGATCGCTTGCCAATCAAGACCTAATTTCTCACATATTTCGGTAAAATTTAAGAAATATACAGGTTTTCCATGGAGGAAGTTATAGATAGTTGAACGACTAAAACCTAACTCACTAGCGAGAGCTTTTTGACTAGGAAAATTATTATGTTTAACAGCAGATTTAACTTTTTCCAGATATTCTGGTGCGACTCTCAGGGATCTAGAAGACATAACTTAGTTATAATAAAAGCTGAATAAATCTATAAATACTTACCCCACATTTTAGCACTACTCAGTCATCAGCCAAGAATTTTTAATTAAGTCAGTCACAAGTCAGACAAATTATTTTGTATCAACAAGCTGAAACTCAATCATCAGTATCTTTTAATGAAATTGTAGAAGAAAACAAGGAATTAACAGAGGAGTTTCAACTATGACTATATCTAATAATAATCAAAACTCTACCCTTAATACAATGGAGCAAATGGTTATTAAAGAACGACTACGTCAAGCACGATTAAGCTTTAATATTGCTCTAACATTAACTATAATTAGTGCAATTATTAGTGTAACAGGTATAGGTGTTTTACTATCAGGAAAAACTTCTGAAGGAACAGCCACAACTGCAGGGGGACTTACATCACAAATTGTTAGTATTAGCTTACTAAAAATCACTAAAGATAGTAATGAAAGACTTGATAAAATAGCAATTGAATTTCAAGATGAAGATTAGAATAAACTAAAGGTAGTAGTGCATCTAGCTTAAAAATGTGGGTAAGTTTTATGAATTAAGACCTCTCCCCCAACCCCTCTCCTGATGAGTGAGAGGGGAGAAACTCCCCCTTCCCTACGAGCGTTGGGGGTTGGGGGGTTAGGTTTTTTTTAACCCACAATTATTTAGTCTAGACACCCTAGTAGGGTGGACAAATCTTCATCCTCCCTACTAAAATTACATGAGATATTTGTGACAAAATACTAACAATTATGGAAAATGAACAATAATTATCAAGTCTGGAAAACAGCAGAACTTTCACAAAAATATCTTTCTGGTGTCAGAAGTGCTATTCCTTTAGCTACTGAACAAATTGACATTATCTTGAGAATTATTCAGACAACTAAATCCCAAGTAAATAACTTTTTAGACTTAGGTTGTGGTGATGGTATTTTAGGTCAGGCAATTCTCAGTCAATACCCCAATTCTCAAGGAGTATTTTTAGACTTTTCAGAAGCAATGATTGAAGTTGCAAAAAGCAAGGTTGCCGATAATTATCAAGGTAATTTTGAATTTATCACTCAAGACTATGGTCTACCGGAATGGATAAATAAAGTTCACCGAAAAGCACCATTTGATGTAGTTGTGTCAGGATTTTCAATTCATCATCAACCAGACACAAGAAAACAAGAAATCTATCAAGAAATTTACCAATTATTAAAGCCAGGAGGATTATTTTTGAATTTGGAACACGTTGCCTCACCATCTAAATTAATTGGGCAGTTATTTGATGAATTATTTGTTGATTCTCTCTATACTTTTCATCAAAGTCAAAACACAAATAAATCCAGAGAAGAAATTCATCAGCAATATTATAACCGCCCAGATAAAAAAGCAAATATTCTTGCTCCTGTAGAAACTCAATGTGATTGGTTAAGAGAGATAGGTTTTATTCATGTTGACTGTTTTATGAAATTGTTTGAAATTGCTTTATTTGGTGGTATTAAACCAGAATTACAAGTAGAAATGTAGAAATTTTCTGGTTAATTTTCAATATCAAACTTGAATATCTTTTGGTGGATTTTTCAAAGTATATATCTGAGTTTCTGCAGCGATCGCTTGTCGTAAGTTCAAAGGTATTTGCAACATACCCAATAAAGAAATACCATCCATCAATTTAAAATCACCCGTAGTTTTCTCTCCCAACAAACTGTCTATTTTTTCTGGGTTTGGTGTATGAGAAAATTCTTGCTCAGAACAAACAACAAATCCTAACGGACATCCATAACTGGTAGAATAAGGAATCAAGGAATGAATATAACTAAACAAAGTTTGTAAAGTGTTAACTACACGAACATGAAGATACATCTCAGCAGGAGCAATTGACCCTCCTTGTATTATAAAAAAACCATCAGCAGACAAAACTTGGCGAATTTTTTGAAAGTATTCCTGAGTAAATAAAGGAAAAGATGGACCCTCCTCAATAGGGTCTGTCAGGTCAGAAATAATTACATCCCAAGTTGCTGAAGAAGACTCTAAAAAATTCTGAGCATCATCAATGATTAATTCTACACGGGGGTCTTCAAAAGCGTTTTGGTGCATTTCAGGCAAATACTTTTTGCAAGCTTCTACAACTTCCCCATCTATATCAACCATAACTACTTTCTCAACAGTTTTCCAACGTAATACTTCTCGTATTGTTGCTCCTTCTGCTCCTCCAAATATTAAGACTTTGCGTGGAAATCCATGAAAAATCATAGGTGGATGTACTAAACTTTCATGGTAGAGAAATTCATCTTCAGTGCAAGACTGCCATTTACCATCTAATATTAAAGCTTTGCCATAAACACCTTCGACTATACACATTTCCTGATATTTTGTTTTTTGATGAACAAGTACCTGGTCGATGCCATGTTTATAAATATCCCAGGGTGTAATTTGTTCAGCGAAATATAAATCTGCATTAAGATTAGCACCTGCCATTGATTATTTTCCTCCATATTGGTATTTAAAGAGAACAGGGAGTAGGGGGGGGATTGGGGAGATGGGGAGATGGGGAGATGGGGAGATGGGGAGATTGAATATTGAGGTATAGAGTTATAGATCGGGACTTACGCAAAATATCGAATCATACACTATCTGTAGGGGCGATTCGCGAATCGCCCCTACTAGATATGGCGCTTGGAGCGTAAGTCCTGTAGATAAAATCAGAACTTACACACAAACCGAGTTTATCAACGAAATTTCCTCATTTGAAAGACAATAATCAGGGCAAGAAACTCGGTTTTTTGGTTGGTTTGCGTAAGTCCTGTAGAATTATAAACATATATCATCTCACTGGATTCTATATAAAAAATATTTACCTTTTACCTAGTCAGTTATAACACATTAATCGGGAATCTGCTCAACAAGTGCTTGTATAATTTTGAGGCAAAAAGAAAGAGGTATTTCAATTTCCAGATTCTCTGTTTTCTATCCACGCAAAGAAACCCGGTTTTTAGATAAATTGTTGTTTTTAACAATAAATACCTAGGAAAAACCAGGATTTATTGGTTGCCTGTCTCAGTCCTGATTTTTTCTATTGCTGGTATTAAATATTGAGTTAAGGTAAAAGCATCTACTCCTAATTCTGTTCGTTCTTTTGCTGCTAATATTGCTGCTTGAGCGTGCCACCAAACTGCTGTTTTTACAGCTTCGAGTGGAGGAATTTTAGTTGAAGTAATAGCTAATAAACCTCCGACTAATCCTGTAAGTATATCTCCGCTTCCTCCTCTTGCTAATGCGGGAGTGCTTTCTGGATTTATTGATATTTTTTGACTATTGGCAATAATTGTTTTTGCTCCTTTTAAAACTACGACAAGGTTACTATTTTCAGCAGATTTTTGAGCCGCTAATATCCGATTATTGAGTTGATTTGCTAGGTGGGGAAATAGACGTTTAAATTCTCCTAGGTGGGGAGTAATAATTGTTGGTGCTTGACGTTGACTTACTAAAGAGTTGTTTGCTAAATTTCCACAAATATTTAAAGCATCAGCATCTAAAACTAGAGGATAATTTACAGATAATACTTTTTCTATTATAGATGTAGGTTCTATGGTTAAACCAGGTCCGCAGGCAATGGCTTCAAATTTACTTAAATCTATATCTTTTGGTAATTGCTTTATTGCTCCAGTTTCTGTTTCAGGGCAACCAATAATTAGTGCTTCTGGTAAGTGACTATTTAGTATGGGTTTAATTGATTCTGGTACGGCAATTGATAACATTCCCACACCTGTTGCTCTGGCAGCTAATCCTGTTAAAATTGCTGCTCCAGTATAAGAATGGGAACCTGCAATTAATAATAAATTACCATTTTTATATTTATAGGTTACTGGGGAAAGAGGTAGAGGTAAATTTTCCATAGCAGATGTTTTTGTAATTCTCTCAATTGTGGGAAATTCTCCTAAAATTGCTGTAATATCTGCCAGGGGAATATCAAAGTCAATTAGTTCAGATGTACCGATATATTCTAGAGCTTGGTCTTGTAAAAATGCTTGTTTCCACAGACCTAAACAAAATGTGTGGGTAGCACAAATAGCTGTTCCTAAAACTGCTCCTGTATCTGTATGTATTCCAGAAGGTAAGTCAATACTAAATATCTGTTTTTGCCAACTATTAATTTGATTGATAGCTTCAGCTAAATCTCCAGAAACTTCCCTTTCTAAACCAAAACCAAATAAACCATCTATGAGTAAGTCGCAATTTTTGAGCAGGGAAATATTTTCGATAAAATCAACTCCTAGAGATTGGAGATATTTGGCATGAGCATTTGTTAGTTCTTTCAGTTTATTAATAGGGCAGTAGACTATTATTTCATAACCTTGAAAATATAATTCTCTGGCTATAACTAAAGCATCTGCGCCATTATGACCAGGACCTACTAATACACCTATTTGACTAATATTAGGATTTAACAGTTTGAGGATTTTTCGTGTTACTAATCCTGCAACTTTTTCCATTAATGCGGCTACTGGCATTCCGGCAATAAATATGCGTTCTTCTATTTGTCGCATTTGTGCAGCAGTCACTATAAATTTTTCTTTTTTAGGGAGTAGGGAGTAGGGAGTAGGGAGTAGGGAATAGGAAGTAGGGAAATTAGACATAATATATTCTTCGCTCTTTGCCTAGAATAGAATCCTTAAAAACATTACTTATTAGTTAATAACTGAAGTATTGAGAAAGTATAGCATTTCAAGGGAGGAGAGAGTAGGGAGTAGGGAAATTAGGCATAATCTAGGGAATAATGAGTAGGGAAATTAGGCATAATCTATTCTTCGCTGTTTGCCTAGAATAGAATTATTAAAAACATTACTAATTAGTAGGGAATAGGGAGTAGGAGAGTTGATGCAACTTCCCTATTATTTGTAATAAACATTGACTAAGGTTACTATAATCTATGAGTTGGCTTTGGAGACAAAACCGCTACATTTTTTCTTCTTTTAACTAGCTATCAGCTTTTAGCAACTCTGGGTTCAAATACCCTTCTAAACTTTAAAACAATAATCTTGCTGACTGCTAACTGCTGACCGCTGACCGCTTTTTTAACGACCAAAATAAATAACTACATTAATAAACCCTGAATCTAATAAATAGCGTTGCCATTTTTCTGCTATTTTTCTCTCTTCAAAAGGTCCTATAGCTACATTTTCTGGTGTCTCTGTTACCTGAATTCCTCTGTCAGGAACTCCCAATAATCCCAATTTATATGTAATTAGAGCTAAATCTTTTGACTTACTAGGAATTAGTAAATAATAAGATTCTGTATTACTAAGTCCATAAGCTATTGAATGGCTAACTGGAGGATATACACTACGTGCTAAAGTTGTAGATTCTAGAGGGTCACCAAATGCTTCACCAGGGTTCTTTCTTGATAATTCGCCATTAATTCCTCTTTCTTCTAAATAATCTAACAAATCTAAGGCAAAAAATAACTCAGAAAAGCTTCCGACTTGAATAACTCTTGCGTCTCCAAAAGAGCGAAATACTGCTCTTGGTTCAATTTGTTGCCGAATAATTCCTAACAAAAGAGGATTCTCTGACTCAATATAAACAACATATCGTAAATTGGGAAATGGATTTGGTTCGATAGGATTAAATATTGGTTCTTGTTGTTTAGTTGAGGGTGTGATAATTGATGGTGGTAATTTTTCCAGAGGTCTTGGATATCTGGAAATTTCTGTTATTAGTTGTTCGTTTTTTGATGTGTTGTTGTTGGAAATAAAAATTGTGTTTTGGCTTTGATTTTGATTATTTTGATTGGTGGTTAAGGTTTGAGTTTTGATGACTTTTCCCAGGGATAAAGTCTGGTAACTTAAGGCTAAAAATCCTCCGAATATAATTGATAATAATGACATTTTTGATTTTTTGTAATATGATATTACAGGAGATTGATTTAGCATGGTTAGTTACTCCGATAAATGATGATCTTAAAAGAAAGTCAAAAGTCAAAAGTCAAAAGTCAAAAGTAATAAAAAAACAAAGGAATGTTGTTTAAGAGTATACCTATTAAGGTCTGTTTTCATAGGAAGTAGCAGATACAATAACTGTATAAGCGGATTTCATTGATATCAAAGAAGAAAAAGAACTGTAACTCAGTAACTTTATAAACCCTATATATATTAGACATCTTCAAAAATCAAAAATTAAATCAATCCCATACGCAAAAACTGTCAAATTTTTCTCCCTACTGCCTACTTCCTATTTCCTCTTTTCTGGAGATGTCTATTGATTTAGATATCTTATACCAAATCTCAAAAGTAATGCTATACTTGAGAAATACTTCAGTTATCAATTAATTAGTACAGACAAAATCATTTTTTTTGTAATTTGACGTGATTTAATATTAATTATTGTTATGTTTACTTCTCTGTACGGACGTTGCATGCAACGTCCCTACCCACTCCCCTGCTCAACAAAATGTAGAAAAGTTTTTTATAAATGGTATTACCTGTGCCCTATTCCCAACTTCTGTAAAAAATTGATTATCAAAATAAACTAGAAAAAATAAAGTAGAAAAAAAATCTATAATTCAAGATAAATACATATAGTTTTGATTTTATAAACTCAAATCCAATGAATAAAATTATAGTCGGTCTTTCTGGTGGAGTTGATAGTTCCACAGCAGCAGCAATATTACATCATCAAGGATATCAAGTCGAGGGCTTAACTCTTTGGTTAATGAAAGGAAAAGGTCAATGTTGTTCCGATGGAATGGTTGATGCTGCCTATATTTGCGAACAATTAGGTATTCCCCATCATATTGTCGATACTCGCGATTTATTTCAAACA
>NZ_JAAHGT010000460.1 GCF_010672385.1 Okeania sp. SIO2F4 | reverse complement strand
TTGTGACAAATATGGGAGTTAATGGGGAAAATAGTGAGATTGTAAGAGCTATTGTTACATTAGCTACTTAAATATTGCTCCAGGGGAAACCAAACTTGTTCGACTACGACTGAGTAATATTCATAATTTACAAAACCCCTTTGGAGATGAGTTTGGCTCAGTTTTTGAACAACGTAAAAGAGAAACTGATGAATTTTATCAAGCCGTCACTCCTTTTGAACAACTATCTGGTGAAATGCGTAACGTCCAAAGACAAGCATTTGCAGGGATGTTATGGACGAAGCAATTTTACTACTATGTTGTACAAGATTGGCTGAATGGAGACCCTGGTTATCCACCTCCACCAGAGCAACGCAAAGATGGCAGAAATCGTGAGTGGACTCATTTGTATAATGCAGATATCATCTCCATGCCTGATAAATGGGAATATCCCTGGTTTGCAGCTTGGGATTTAGCTTTTCACACTATTCCTTTAGCATTAATTGACCCTGACTTTGCTAAGAACCAATTATATATATTCACCAAGGAATGGTATATGCACCCTAATGGTCAGATACCAGCCTATGAGTGGAATTTTAGTGATGTCAATCCTCCGGTTCATGCTTGGGGTGCTTGGGAGGTTTATAAAATAGAAGAGAAAATGTATGGTCATGCAGACCGAGGTTTCTTAGAAGAGTTATTTCAGAAATTGTCCCTATATTTTACTTGGTGGGTAAACCGCAAAGATGTAGATGGGAATAATCTGTTTGGCGGGGGTTTCCTGGGGTTAGATAATATAGGGGTTTTTGACCGCAGTAATCTCAAAATTTCTGGTGCTAGTATTGAGCAATCAGATGGTACTAGCTGGATGGGAATGTTTTGTCTAAATTTGTTAAAGATGGCATCAGAGTTAGCCAAGGGCGAGTCTGACTCCAAAGTTTATGATGCCATGGTCTCTAAATACTTCCAGCACTTTTTATTAATGGCAGAAGCTCTGAATAAATTGGGAGGAGATGAAATCAACGTCTGGGATAACGAAGATGGATTTTTCCATGATATTTTTCACGTTCCTCCTAATGTCTTACCCGGGGGAAATAATGCTTTTTCTTTCTCGATGAAAGTTCGTTCTATGGTCGGATTGATTCCTCTGTTTGCAATAGAAACAATCGATCAGGAAACATTAGACAAACATTTAGACTCTGATTTCAAAAAGAGAGCTGATTGGTTCTTGCAAAACCGTCAGGATTTGACAAAAGGCGAGAATATTTACTTTGATAATACAGACAGTAATCTCATGGAAGGAGGGGTAGCTTTCTCTCTAGTTAACCCTACCAGACTCCGATTAGTTCTGAAAAGAATGCTTGATGAATCTGAATTTTTCGGACCTTATGGTATTCGAGGATTGTCTAAATCTCATGAGCCACCTAATTCCTATAAATTACCTTTTAGCATCAGAACAAAGAGTGGCAATTACATTCAACCTGAAGTAGAATATGAACCAGCAGAATCAAGATTTGGTCTGTTTGGAGGTAATTCTAATTGGCGTGGTCCCGTTTGGATGCCTGTTAACTTTTTGATTATTGAATCCCTGCGAAAATACCATTATTGTTTAGGAGATAATTTCAAAGTAGAATGTCCTACAGGTTCAGGAAATATGATGAATCTTTCGGAAGTAGCTGCAGAAATTTCTCATCGTTTAATCAAAATTTTCTTACCAAAAGATGGTCAAAGTCAACGACCTGTTTATGGCGCAACGGAAAAGTTTCAAACTGACCCCAATTGGAATAATTACATTCTGTTCTATGAGTATTTTCATGGAGATAATGGTGCAGGAATTGGAGCTAGTCATCAAACTGGTTGGACAGGAGTAGTAGCAGAACTAATCCAACAGCATGGTGCTTATATTGCTAAGTAGATAGGGTTGCACAATTAGGAATGATGAAATCTGAAAGTAAATATTTTTGGATAATTCTTTCCTCTATATATGTACAGTTTAATATTTATTATCATTCTTTCATGTGCAACCCCAAAAATTCCTTTTAGCCAATCCTCTTCTTTATAAGAAGAGGTAATTATTAGACATCTCCAGAAAAGAGGGAGTAGGGAGCAGGGAGCAGGGAGAAAGAATTGATAATTTATGCCCAATACTTGATTTCATTTTTTATTATTGGAGATGTCTATTAATTATTAATTATTGAATATCGCCTCGCAATGACAAGTTGCTATTTTCATTGCGAGGGGGGAGAGAAGAGAGTTAGGTTATTGGTTTTGTCGTTATACCCCCTGTGGCAATCTCCTGAAATAGAGATTGCTTCGGCTAACATTAACGATTTTCCCAAAAGTTTAACTTGTTTACCATCGCCTCGCAATGACAATTATAGCCTTTCTAACTTCGCCACCTCAAACCGAGTCTTCAAAACAGAATCAGGATTCAAACTAATCGAATCAATTCCCAATTCTACCAACATCTGAGCAAACTCAGGATAGTCGCTCGGTGCTTGACCACAAATACCAATCTTACGTCCGCATTCGTGGGCAATAGTAATTGCAATCTGGATCATCCTGCGCACAGCATCATGGCGTTCATCAAAAACGTCTGCCACCAATGCTGAATCTCGGTCTAAACCCAATACTAACTGAGTTAAATCATTCGACCCAATAGAAAATCCATCAAAGATTTGAGCAAACTGTTCCACTAAAATCACATTACTGGGTAACTCACACATTACATAAACCAGCAAACCATTCTTACCCCTTTCCAAACCATACTTTGCCATCTCCGCTAATACCTTCTCTCCTTCCTGGGGTGTGCGACAAAACGGAATCATAGGAATCACATTTGCTAATCCCATCATATCCCTGACCCGCTTCAGCGCCACACATTCTAAACCGAAAGCTTCCCGATATTTGGGATGATAATAACGAGAGGCACCGCGCCAACCAATCATTGGGTTTTCTTCATCAGGTTCAAACTGTTTCCCACCCAATAAGTTAGCATATTCATTACTCTTAAGATCGCTCATTCGTACAATGACAGGTTTCGGATAAAATGCAGCAGCGATCGCTCCGATGCCATAAACTAGGCGATCGATAAAGAAATCTGCCTTCCGTTCATATCCTACAGTCAATTCAGCAATTTTTGCCTTTTCCACCTCATCCGCCACTTCGTCAAAATTCAGCAATGCCAAAGGATGCACTCCAATATGATTAGCAATAATAAATTCCAACCGTGCTAAACCCACACCATCACAAGGAATTGCCGATAACCGAAACGCTTCCTCTGGGTTGCCCACATTCATCAAAATACGAGTGCGAGTTTCGGGTATATCATCCAATACTGTTTCTCTATCCTCAAACTGTAGCAAACCCTCATAAACCGTTCCTACTTCTCCCTCAGCACAAGAAACAGTTACTTCAGAACTATTGCGCAATAGTTTAGTCGCACTTTCACAACCAACGATCGCCGGAATACCCATCTCTCGTGCAATAATGGCAGCATGGCAAGTACGACCACCTTGGTTAGTAACTATAGCACTAGCTTTTTTCATAATAGGTTCCCAGTCCGGGTCAGTTTTGTTAGTTACTAATACCTCCCCCGCTTGAAACTCTTCAATTTTATCCGTATCCAGAATGATGCGCACATTACCTTTAGCGATCGCTTGCCCCACAGCACGACCTGTCACCAAAACTTTCCCCCTATCCTGCAAGTGATAAGTATGCAGCATATTACTAGATTTCTGAGATTGCACAGTTTCTGGTCGCGCCTGTACTATATATAAACTATCAGTTAAGCCATCTTTTGCCCACTCAATATCCATTGGCGTATAACTACCGCGCACCTGGGAATAGTGATCTTCAATCATTATTGCCCACTGAGCAAGTTGTAAAATTTCATCATCAGTCAGGGCAAACTGTTGTTGCTTTCGTTCTGATACGGGTACGTTTTTTGTGGAGTTACCACCATCGTAAACCATTTTGATAGCTTTGCTACCGAGGCGTTTGTTGAGAATAGTGCGGAAACCTTCTCGGAGCGTTGGTTTAAATACTAGGTATTCATCGGGGTTGACTGCACCTTGGACGACGTTTTCCCCTAAACCGTAAGCTGCTGTGACTAGTGCAGCATTTTTAAATCCCGTTTCGGTGTCGATGGAAAACATTACGCCGGATGTAGCAAGGTCAGAACGCACCATTTTTTGAATACCAACAGAGAGAGCAACATCAAAGTGGTCGAAACCTTTGATAGTACGGTAGGAAATGGCACGGTCTGTGAATATTGAAGCAAAACATTTATGTGCTGCTTTGAGTACACTTTTAATCCCGTGAATGTTAAGGTAGGTTTCTTGTTGTCCGGCAAAACTAGCATCGGGGAGGTCTTCTGCAGTCGCACTGGAACGCACTGCAACGTCTGTGTCTCGATCGTAGAGGTAGCACAAGGTTTCGTAGCTTATAGTTATCGCTCGTTCTAGTTCTGCTGGAAAGGGTGTATTCATTATTAACGAACGCGCTTTTTTACCCCGTTGTTGCAGGTTATTAATATCTTCAACGTCAAGGTCCGCGAATAGTTGGCGCAATTTTGTTTCTAAACCTGCTGTTTTGATGAAGTAACGGTAAGCATAAGCAGTGGTAGCAAAACCGTTAGGAATATTGATACCTTTGGGAGTAAGTTGTTGGATCATTTCCCCTAGGGAGGCGTTTTTACCTCCTACTAATGGAATGTCGTTAATACCAACTTCATCAAACCATAATATTAAAGATTTTTCTTTAGTAGAGGCAGTCCTTTGTTGAATTGCTAGTATGTTTGTCATTGCTTTAATTTCTCCTAAAATTAAGCTGCTTCATGGCGGTACAGCTTTGAGATAATTTTTCTCACAATTTGGTGTTTCCGGCAAACTCACATATTTTTGGCTTTTTAGACCAATATTGTTAATGGTAATGAATCAAAATAATATTGCTCCCTAATAAGTTTTAGTTATTTTTTAGCTTTTTATCGTTCATATTTATTATCAATATTATTTTCTTAAAACTTTTTTTCCCTATTTATATATTAATTATTATCTCGGAAAGCGACAACTTTTCTCAGGTATACACCTTAGTTACTGAAAGTAAAAAAAAAAGGTCAGGAGTAGCTTATAGCTACTTATTACAAAAAGTTAAGCAATCTAAGAATGTCAAAAAAGGGGTTTTTGTTGCAACTAATCTGAGGTGAAAAATTACTGAAAGCTAGAAGCAATCGGAAAATAAACAAAATATAGTGGTAAACGAAACAATGGTTAATACCTTTTTTGTAATCTTAACTATAGTTGCCTAATAAATTGAGATTTTTTTTGTGGGATTTTACTAGGATAAATATAGCAATCCTATTTTATTTGTGTATAAAAATCTTACCGCTTTTAGGGAACGCTTAACTGGGAACAGGGAACACTTAACTGGTGAGAGTTTCGGTTTTTTTATCTACTTTTTGATTACCCGCAACCTATGGGCGGATTGCTATAGTACAATAATAACTAAATACATCTGTCAAAATTAGGATATCCGTAAATTTGGGGAGGTACATGAAGAAAGAAAGGAAAAAAGTAGGTAATAGGAACTATTTCTCCCCTACTACTAGTTCTTCAATTTTATCGATCTGGCTTTAAGCTGGACTTTTTCTTTCTACTGTATTTTAATTAAATATATGAATAATGAATAATCATTCTATTCAAACTGAAAAACTTAACTTCTGGACGAAATTAGCTTATGGTGCTGGCGATTTAGGTCCAGCTATTTGTGCTAATATTCAAGTATTTTTCTTGCTATATTTCTTTACTAATGTTGCTGGTTTACCTGCTGCTTTAGCAGGTAGTATTTTGATGATTGGCAAAATTTCTGATGCTATTAATGACCCAATAATTGGAGTGATGAGCGATCGCACTGTTCATCCTTGGGGTAGACGTTATCCTTGGATGGTTTTTGGTGCTATTCCTTTTGGGGTTTTGTTTTTTTTACAATGGATAGTTCCTAGTACAAATCAGTCTTTTTTATTTTGGTATTATGTGATAATTGCTATTTTATTTAATCTTGCTTATACTGTTGTTAATTTGCCCTACGCTGCTCTAACTCCAGAACTGACACAAGATTACAATGAACGTACCAGTTTAAATAGTTTTAGATTTGCATTTTCTATTGGTGGTAGTATTCTTTCTTTGGTGATTGCTCAATTAATTTTTTCTATTTTCTCAGATAATCCTATTCAACAATATTTAGTGTTAGGTATAGTCTGTGCAATAATTGCTGTTTTACCTATATATTGGTGTTTTTTTGGAACTCGCAAACGGACACTTTCTGTTAATAAAAAACAGGAAGAAGATAATAATACTAATTTACCAATTGTTGCACAAATTCGTGTAGCTTTTAGTAATGGTCCGTTTCTATTTGTCATCGGAATTTATCTATGTTCTTGGTTGGGAGTACAATTAACAGCTTCAATTTTGCCCTACTTTGTAATTAATTGGATGAGGTTACCTGAAGCAACTTTTCCTCAAGTAGCGATCGCTGTTCAAGGTACTGCTTTAACTATGTTATTTGTTTGGAGTTTTGTTAGTAAAAAACTGGGGAAGAAAGCTGTTTATTTTATGGGTGTTTGTTTGTGGATAATTGCTCAAGGTGGATTATTTTTTATCCAACCAGGACAAGTTGGTTTAATGTATTTTTTGGCAGTAATAGCAGGTTTTGGAGTATCAACTGCTTATTTAGTTCCTTGGTCAATGATACCGGATGTTATTGATTTAGATGAACTAAATACAGGGCAAAGAAGGGAAGGAATTTTTTATTCTTTTATGGTTTTTTTGCAGAAGGTTGGATTAGCTATTGGTTTATTTTTAGTAGGATTAGCTTTAGATATTGCTGGATTTATTGAAAGCATTCCTGGGGAGGCTCCACCTACTCAACCAGAATCAGCACTTTTAGCAGTTCGGGTAGCGATCGGTCCGTTACCTACTATATTTTTAATATTTGGATTATTGTTGGCTTATTTATATCCTATTACACGGGAAGTACATGACGAAATATTGTTGAAGTTGCGGGAAAGGAAGTAAGAATTGAGAATTATCTCTTCTGTAATAGAAGGATTTATTAAAAGAATTTTTTTCTTAGCAAAACTTTGACTAGAAAGTAATTTCAGTAAATTATTTCACATTTAAAGTTGGAAACTATTTGTGATATAATGTTCTCTATACTAATCCCATAATATTTGTGAGAAAAAACTGTAGGGGTTTGGTTTCCAAATTCCATTTTCGCCCTTGTTGGGAGACCAAACCCCGTTAGATAAAATGGTGGTGGTGCATAGTAATGGTAGAGAGAGTCTTGGAAGTGTTGGAAGTGTGGGAAGTGTGGGAAGTGTGGGAGCGTGAGAAGAAATTAAAAAATATATATCTTCACCATTACCGAAAAATTAATAATTAATAATTAATAATTAAATAATTCGCGCCTTGAAGCCTCCCCTTGGATAGGGGAAAACAAAGACAATATTCCTTATATTCAATCCTCTCGGTTTTAACCTTCTTGTAATTATCAATTATCA